>NZ_JBWYIX010000012.1:0-118948 GCF_056779935.1 Acinetobacter sp. ANC_7512
ACTCATTCTCAAAACTTAGATCCAACCTATTAAGCTAAACCCTTGTTTTTCAACAAGTTTTAATCAACATCACCGCCGATGGATGTGCATTATAGGCTATTTATTTTCTTACGCAACTACTTTTTCAATCTTTTCTATTTGTTTGTATAGTTAATAAACCAAATAAACATTAACTATATGTTTTTTATATATAATTTTTATTTGTATGAGCTTTTAACTCTTATCACTGTCTAAATAAGACAAAATCATTGCACTTAGTTCTCTTTTAAGCTGTTGTTCTGAAATAAGAAAATCATTGTTGCTTACAAACCTCATCATTGTGAACAAGGTACTATTAATAATTACAAAAGATTTATGCTTAAGTGTTTCGAAGTCCCAATGACGATAGAAACGATTAAATACATATAAACCAACTTCAAAAAAATGTTTTTCTAAAACCTTTGCTGCTTCGGAATTGTTGTAGCCATGCCAATGTTTCAGGACTTCAAAGAAGAAACCATTATCTTCTCTCATTACATCAAATCCGAATTGAAGACTAACATCGACTAAGGTTTTTAAATCCATTTCTTCTTGATTCATCGCCAGCGCTTTAAGTGACAAACCTAAGTTTTCACTCTTACGGCGTAACAATTCTAAAATTATCTGATCTTTATTTTCGAAATATTGATAGATAGAGCCTACGCTCACCCCTGATTTTTCAGATATTTTTGGCGTCGTGATTTGATCTAGGCCCATTTCAGAAATGCATATCAGAGTCGCTTCCAAAATACTATCGACTACCAGCTTTGCTCTTTGTTGTTGTGGTCTTTTTCTCATAGCTGCCATTCTAATAATGCGAATTGAATGCGAATAAATATTCATATTAATCTTTGATCAAACAATAACCAGATTAATTACACCATGTCAAATTTTAGCATTCCAAAACGTATGGCTTCATATGAGCGAATGAAGCGTAGCGATCTATTGTCTAAGCTTCTACACAAAATGACCGATCAAAACTTCATTCCAACTTATGCTGAATATTTAGAGTTAAATGAAAGTTTACATACGGGTGATCTGCCGATGGATCGCTTAATGGATTGGGTGATGAGCAATCCACGCGAAAATCGAAAGCTTTTTGAAACAGCCTTATATCAAGGCTTAGATGCTCTTCCCAAACCAGTCCCTGAAATCAAAGCATTCTTTGATCTCGTGGAACAACAGCCTGTTTGGTTCGATCAAGAAAAAATTGATCGTGCAATTCAATTCACACATCGTTTAGGCTCGAATGTAACTTTTATTATGCGTGATCTCGCGCTAATGACTGGATATCAATACCCTGGCTTTAATCAACCTTTAATTTTAACAGGTGCTCTAAGCAAATATGCAGGCAAGCGCTTAGCAGAAACGCATAAATGGTGGCTAGATGTTACTAAGCCGAATGGATTTCAACGCTTTAATGATGGCTTTACTTCAACAATTTTTGTGCGTTTCATCCATTCTTTAGTTCGCTACCATCTAAAAAAATCTAAAGATTGGGACTGGGATATCTGGGGAATGCCGATTAACCAATATGATCAGGCAATGACAAATATTGCTTTCAGCGGTGTAATGCTTTTAGGTATTCGAGCAATCGGTATTTTTCCAAATAAAAGTGAAGTCGATGCGATTATGCATTTTTGGAAATATACGGGCTGGTTAATGGGTGTTGACGAACACTGGCTGATTGATAAAGAGTCTGAAGGCTGGAAATTATTGCAATGGATGAATTATGCTCATCCTCAAGTGGATGAAAGTAGTCGTCAGCTTGCAGTAAGCCTATCCAAAGAACCATTTGAACGCGAATATAAACATTTTAAACGTTTCATGCAGAAGAAAGCCTACCAGAATCACTTAGATGTTACCCAAATCTTTATGGGCCGTAAAAAAATGAAAAATTTAGGGCTTAAGCCTCGAATACTGCCGTGGTATCCACTGTATCTACTGACTAAAAATACTGTGATTTATGCTGGCGCAAAAAAAATACCAAAGCTTGATCTTTATTTACAGCGTAAAGGGCGATCACAACAAGAACAAGCTCTCCATTTATATCAAAATGCAGGAAAACAGCTGGCAAGTATGCATCAATAAATAAAAAACCGAGCTAAGGCTCGGTTTTTTGCATGTATATTTTTAAGCCATTTTTAATGTTGCCTCTTGCTCAGCTCGAAGTGCTGATGGAGAGCGTGCTAGATAATCCAAAGCTTGTTGAGTATTACCTTCTTGCACAGGATGAAACTTTGGACTAAACCAACGGATAGTAGCTAAAGTTAAATGACTGAAGGTAGGAATATGATCGGTCTTACGACTAATTTTTTCCATTTGCATAATGAGTCTTAAAGTACCCATATGTCTAAACTTACCTGCATCTTTATCTTGTTTCAAAATTGTTTTGCCGCCTTCAACCCAAACCGCTGCCATAATAGGGAAGATAAAGGTCATCAAAGCATTTTTTGAAATTTGGAAATTAAACTCTGATTCAAACATATGTTTAAACAAATCATACGCAACCGTACGATGTTCAACTTCTTCAGCAAGATGCCAACGGAATAGATCAGCCATGATTGGATCGGCTTTATCCAATGAAGAATTGTCCAAGCTCCACTGCCCTGCCACACCAGTATAGTGCTCAATGGCTGCAATCACACCCAGTCGTAAGATTAACCAACGTTTTTCACCAACCACTTTTTTCATCATTTTGATACCTACTGGATTTTCTCCCAAAAGGATTTCAAAAAGATAATGCATGCGTTGAATGAACGGCTTTACATCTAATCCATGTTGATCAAAATAAACTTGTGCATGTTGATGAGTACGACCATGAATCGCTTCTTGCTGAATAAAACCTTTCACGTCAGCTTTTAATTGTTCGTCTTTGACGAACGGTAAAGCTTTATTAAATACACGGCAAAACCAAAACTCACCCGCAGGTAAAATCATATGTGCTGTATTCAACATATGGGTGGAAACAGGGTCATTTTCAATCCAATGCTTTGGAATATGATTGAAATCAAATTTTACTTTACGACCATGTAGTTGATGAACTTGACTCATTGTTGTCATTTTATTATCCATTACATCTTTTTTATTATTTTTAAAATAATGATAACCTCATCACAATATCATTTAAGGACATTCATATTTTATGTCTGACAATTTTAAAGAAAACACCCATTCAGACGGCGATCTAAATGGGTGTTAGGCTTAATACGTCAAATAAACTGAATATGACTAGAACTTCATACTCACACGCGCCCAATAATTACGTCCTATATTATTAAATTGCTCATTCTGTGCAAAACCAAATCCAGCACTACCTGCTTTATTTAAGTGTTCCGTATAAACTTTATCCAGAACATTATCAATTCCAATACTCAAATCAACACCTTGATGAATTTGATAAGTACCATTTAAAGACAGCGTCGAGAAACCTGAACTCGTTTTAAAGTCCTTACCCACAATATTACCTTGATTAATAGTGACACGATCCTGCCCATCTACCACACGCCACAATAAACCTAAGTTAAAACGCTCTTGCACATATCTTAAATTTAAACGTGCTTCCAGCGGAGATATTTGAGGTAAAGGTTGATGATCAGTTGTGTTTTTTCCCCAAGCATACATCGCACTAAGATCTGCCTGAACAGCATTGGTAAATTGATAACCTACACCAGCTTCTGCCCCTGCGATTGTCGCATCGACATTTCTAGAATCAGCAGCATTTTTACCATGACCAGTCATTTTTGCTGGGTCATAATTCAATAATATGAAATCATTAATCAAACCGGCATAAGCTGATGCCCATGAACTGAGTGCCCCGTGATTATGTTGGTATCCAACATCCAACTGTAAGGTTTTTTCTGTTTCTAAATCCTTGAAGGTAGCAACAGCATTGCCTTGATAATCTGTCTTAAACAACTCCCAATAATCTGGTACGCGCTCTACATAGCCTAGACCAACATAGGTTTTAGCATCATGCTCTGGATGCTGATTTTCAAACCGTATAAAACCACTTGGTAATGTTTCCTGACGTTCTTGAACCATTTTTAAGTTTTTAATCTTAACCTGATCAACCCGAACACCTGTGACCAACTTATTATGATCATTGAATGGATATGATAATTCAGTGAACCCGCCATAAGATTGAAACTTCATATCCTCTGTTAGTGGAGTATTCATCATTGGCATGCTTGAATGATACATTCCACCAGCATGTTGATTATTCTGAGTATCAACACCCGTAATGAATATTGCTTTATCCCACTCCATCGTTGTGGCTAAACGTGCATTTAAAGTACGACGTGTCACATTCATAGCGCGATCTGCGCCATCGACATCACGTAAACTAAAATTATCCATCACATGATCATTAAAGTTGTAATTGACTTGCGCCTCAACTTTTTTGACTACCTCTGAGAGATTCTTTTTCTCAAATCTTAATCCCAAGCTCTCGCGGGCAAATTTAGAACCATCCATATCTCGCCCAGCATATACAGCCTCACCATCAGCCTTACCGCCAGTTAACTCGATCCATGTATCTGCATTAGGTATCCAGCCCAATGCTAAATCTGCATTCCATCGTTTCCAATCTGATGGTACGGTCGCCCCATTACCATCTTGATAACTATTTGAGACTGATCGGTTGCTATTGATTCGAATATATTTTTGTTCATCTCCTACCGCTGCCTCAATATTTTGGTCTAAACGCCCAAAAGAGCCCATTAATACACTTGCCTGACCTCGATAATTTTTTTCATCATTCAATTGTTCTGGGCGTCGCTCGAAAATCACTGTTGCTGCTGAACCTGTGTTGGCGTACTGGACAGTTTGGGGACCTTTAATCACCGAGATTCGATCATAGCTCTCAGGTGAGATATACGAAGTCGGTGAATCCATACGACTCGGGCATGCGCCTAAATTTTCAGTTCCATCTGTTAGAATTTTGATTCGTGATCCAAACATTCCACGAAAGGTCACATCACCGTTCGTACCTGCACCACTATTTACGCTGCTAAACCCTACAATACTTTGTAAGTAATCTGCGCCATCCGACGCAGGAATAGGCTGAATGGGTTGCTTCGGGTTTGCACGTACAATCAAGCCATTAGCATCATTACCTTGTAGAGCTGTAGCAACAATTGGCGCTAAGTTCGTCGTGTGTGTATCAGGTGTTGGATTTAAAGTTGTAGATTGGACTTCAGCAAATGAAGTTTGCGAAATAAAGGCAATAGAAATCGCAGCCGCTAGTGGCTGTAAATAGAATTTTGGCTGAGCCATGATATATTCACTCAAAATTTAAATATGACAATGCTAGAGTCATTCAAGACCCTAAAAATAAAGACAATATTTAAGAAAAGAGTGGTGGTGCCCGACCTTGAGGTAAAAGGAATAAACGCTGTAAGTCGAAATAAATATGTTTGAACGCTTTTTGGAATGCGATCAAACGTATATTCAAACGTACAAAAACTTCTTTCACGTTCAGCTCAGGTGGCAAAATCAAATTACCAAATACAGTACAGTATTGGCATTGATGGTTTGGGTCATGATGATCGTGCCCACTATGCGAGGATTCAACATAGCGCTTAGACTCATGATGTTCATGTAACGCATGTGAAGTGGAAACATGATGAGCATGATGAACGAGCGTTGTAATACTAGAATGATTAGGCTGTTCGAATAAGGCACGGGTGATCGTTTCGCAGACCGGCGCAATTTGATATTGCGCTGGAAGCAAAGGCTGAAGAAAAACAGCGATCTGTAATAATACTGCTGCGAAACTCAGCAGCAACCCATTGCGGAACAAATTGTCATTCCAAATAAAATTTGAGCAATTATAACAAAGCCCAATCGAAATTGGGCTTTATCAATATATTTAAAGTTCTTAGAAAATTAACGCTTTACAGCAACTTTTTCTTTTTGACGCTGACGAACGACTTTTTCTACCTTTTCACGCGCTCTTTGGCGTTTTAAAGGAGATAAATAATCAACAAATAATTTTCCGTTCAGATGATCCATTTCGTGCTGGATACATACTGCCAAAAGACCATCAGCTTCTAATTCAAAAGCTTGCCCTTCTAAGTTAATTGCGTCAATTTTGACGCGTGACGGACGCTCAACTTTATCGTATATTTGTGGAACTGATAGACAACCCTCTTCATAAGGTTGGGTATCTTCAGTTAATGGGGTGACTTTAGGATTAATAAAAACCATCGGCTGATTTTTATCTTCAGACAAGTCCATGACGATAAGCTGAATATGATGATCAACTTGGGTTGCAGCTAGACCAATACCTGGTGCTTCATACATGGTTTCAAACATGTCTGCAGCAAGTTGACGAATTTCATCCGTCACTTCCTCTACAGGTTTGGCAATAGTACGCAAACGGGGATCAGGAAAACTTAAAATTGGTAATAAGGCCATGCTGCTCCTCACCGGCTATGCCATTGATCTTAAAAATTAAATGAAGTTAATGCTTCATCAAATAATACGTGTAATATGCGTATTATAGCGCAAATAGATACATAATTTTAGGAATTATGATAATGAAAAAGGTTTTCAATGGCATGGCTTTTTCACATGCTCTGGGGTTAAAGAAACACTGCCTTTCACTTGCAATTTGCATTAGTGCGGGCTTGTTTACCGCGCAAATGACACAAGCCAGTCCAAATGTAAGCCCACCATCGATTAAGGCCGGTGCTCCTCACGTTTATGTGGTCAAAAAAGGCGACACTTTGTGGGATATTTCAGGTAAATTTTTGCGCTCACCTTGGCGTTGGAAAGAAATTTGGGCATCCAATAAACATGTCAAAAATCCACACTGGATCTACCCGGGTGATCGCTTACTACTCTGTACATTAGATGGGCGTCCACTGATTGGTAAAGATGAAGGTGACGGTTGTGAAGGCGTTATTCGTCGTCATCTTGGTGCTATCAATCTAAAACCTCAAGTACGTGTAGAAAGCTTAGGGAATACCATTCCAATTATTCCCTTGGATGATATTCAACCTTGGCTAGAAAGAAGTATTATCGTTGCGCCTGATGCTTTGCAAAGCACACCTTATATTCTCGGTTCGGCAGATCGTCGTATCGTTGCTGGGGAAGGTCAAACAGTTTATGCACGTGGTCAAGGGATTAACCCTGGACAAAGCTACGGTGTTTATCGTGAAGCTGAACCGTATGTTTTCTTAGATGAAAAAGGGAAAAAATACACAGGTGCACTTGAACTGATTGAGGTAGCTACTGCAGTCGCTGTTGCCAACGAAAATGAAATTTCAACCTTAGAGCTTAAACAAAGTTTTAATGCCGAAGTTCGTCGCGGTGATTACGTTTTACCTAAATTTCAAAATGAATTACCAAGCCTCTTCTATCCAACGGCAACAACGGATATTCAGCCAGGCGGTCAAGTGATTCGTGTTATGGGTTCTATTGGTACAGCAGCTCAACATAGTGTTGTCACCATTAACCGCGGAAGCGTTCACGGCGCAAAAAATGGTCACGTGTTAAGTATTTTCCAACAAGGCGAAGTGGTTAAAGACCCGAAGACCAAAGAAAATATTCAACTGCCTAATCAGCGTGTGGGCAATTTAATGATTTTTAAAACTTTCGATCAATTAAGTTACGCTTACGTGCTAGACAGCGCACTTCCAATTAAAGTAGGTGCTGTATTAGAACCATCACCAATGGTTGAAAATTAAAATTAGGTGCGGATATGTTGAACGAGATTAACGACCATCAGTTGGCTTATATTAAACTCTGGTACCTCGTTCAACATTCACTCAGTGCTTATCAAAAACTTGTTCAGCATTTTGGTTCAGCTCAAGATGCTGTACAGAAAAATCATCTAAATCAATGGCATCAGCTCAACTTACATAAAAACCATATCGAGCGTGCATCTCAATTTTTCTCTGATCAACAGCAACAAGAATTTGAGCGAATTCTGCATCAAATTCATCAACATTCTGATTTTATGCTCACTGAGCAAGATCCAGACTATCCTCAGCAATTGTTGCCCTATCATGACCGCCCCCCAATTTTATTTGGGAAAGGTAAAGCACAACATTTATCTGAAGCACAAATTGCCATTGTTGGAAGCCGTAAACCAAGTCCACATGGCAAACAAGTCGCATATGATTTTGCGTATTATCTGAGTGATCAAGGTTTTTATATCACGAGTGGCCTAGCACAAGGCATTGATGAAGCAGCCCATCAGGGTGCTTTGCAACATGGCAGAACAATCGCCGTTATCGGCACAGGGTTAGATTTAATTTACCCATCACAAAATCGCCCATTACATGATCAAATCTTGAAGCAGAACGGGACCATCATTTCTGAGTTTTTACCCGGGACAAAACCGCTTCAGCATAATTTTCCACGCAGAAATAGAATTGTAAGTGGCTTAAGTTTAGGGATATTGGTAGCGGAAGCTCAATTGGGCAGTGGTTCATTAATTACGGCCCAAGCTGCTGCAAATCAAGGTAAAACGACCTTTGCGATTCCAGGTCATATTTATAGTGAATTTCATCAAGGTTGCCATCAGTTGATTCGTGAAGGTGCCATCTTAGTTGATCATCCTGATCAGATCATTGAAGATTTAGCCCTGCCGACTCAATGGCAGCATCAACAAGCATCTCTGTTACGAAAAAACAATCCTAATGAGTTCCAAAATGACGAAATAGTTCATTCAGTAGACCATCCAAAGCTAGAGAAGCATGAGGATGATGAGCATTCGATTCCTATACATTTGTTAGCTGTATTTCAACAATTAGATTGGGTTGGACGCGATCTCGATCAAATTGCAGCTACCCTTGATTTAGACACAGCGACACTCACCAGCCACTTGATGGAGTTAGAACTTTTAGGACGCTGTATTCAACAATCTGGGTTATACCTACGTTGCCGTAATTAAAATTAAGGTTCACAATAGTCTTTTCAATCAAGAGAATGGTGAACGCTTATGTTAACAACCTCAGTTGCTGAGGCTGCTCAATGTCTAAAACAAGGTCATGTTTTGGCTTATCCTACAGAAGCAGTATGGGGCTTAGGTTGCGACCCTTTTAATGAAAATGCTTTTAAAGAAATTTTAAGATTAAAACAACGCCCTATCGAAAAAGGAGTGATCTTACTGGCTGGTCAAGTCAGTCAGGTTGAACATTTATTATCAAAGCTGCCTCAAGACCGCCGTGATGCGGTGATTGAAAGTTGGTCACAAACATCTTATCAGGATCGCGCCACCACATGGCTTCTCCCAGCTGATGAGCAAATACCACTTTGGATTCGAGGCAAACATCCTAAGGTTGCTATTCGAGTCACCAACCATCCTCTTTGCATCGCACTGTGTAACGCATTTGATGGGTTCATTGTTTCAACCAGTGCAAATCCTGCTGGTTTAGACCCCGCTCGCTCATTACAAGAAGTCAATCAGTACTTTGGTGCTGAATTAAATTATTTAAATGGAGATTTAGGCCTGAGCCAAGAACCAAGCCGAATATTAGATGCAGAAACTGGTGATGTCATTCGTGCTTAAACAGCATGATATGCTGAGACTTAAAACTTATTATTTAAGACAAAAAAAAGCTCAGTCATAAAGGTATTGACTGAGCATATAAAAGGATGTGCTAATCACATCCAGAGGGTTCAGAAATTCATCTGTACAGAAAAAAGAGTGTATTATCGCTTTCTCTGCAGTACGCATATTATGCTACAAAAAAAAATATTACACAATTACTAAGACTTAGAGTTTCAAATCATCATTTTTCTTATAAAGATTAATTATTAGTTCAATTGATATAATTAAGTACCTATTTTTAATTATTAATTTTACTTTTTAAAAAGCCTAATGATAGTTAATTTAGATCAATAAGCTTTTATAGATTTTAAGTATAATAAAAAAATAACTCGATTGTCTGTTTTTTAAACACTCTTAGCCTTTATGAATGAAGTTTTTTTCTGTGCTAAAGCAATACCTATCAAAATCACGATTCCGCCTAAACTGTGATAAATCGTCCATGCTTCTTTTAACCAAATATAAGCAATGATGGCGGTAAAGATTGGCATTAAGTTCATAAAGATGCTGGTTCGATTTGGGCCTAAATGTTGAACAGCCAACATCCATACTAACGGCGCAATAATCGAAGGGAAAATTCCCGCATATAACACGCTCAAGCCGTTATCCAGATCAATTGCATCGAGACCCAATACGGCAACGAATGGTAAGTGGTACAACACTGCAAAACCAATCTGAATATAAAGACTAATCATTAAAGGGAGCTCGAGTTGCCACTTTTTGAGAAATACACCATAAAAAGCATAGAAGAATACCGCGACGATCATAATCATGTCGCCCCAATGCCCACCCAGATGCATCAGTGTATCTAGACGCCCCTGACCGATGACATAAATCAGCCCGATAAATGATAAAATACTACCCACCACTGCAAATCGAGTTGGAAACTCTTTTAAAATCATCAGTGAAACAAAAATGGTGAAAATTGGAATAAAGGCATTAATTATGCCCATATTGGTTGCAGTCGTGTAATGTGCTGCGGTGTAAGCCAACCCCTGATAAAGCACCATACCAAATGCACTCAGCACTGCTAATTTCACTATATTTTGTCGTACCAAAGTACGCTGTTTGATGACTTTAGGCAGGATAAAGGGTGTTAAAATCAAAAAAGCAATAATCCAACGATAAAAACTAATACTGACAGGTGAAATATACTCTGCAACATATCGTGTAATGGCTATATTCAACGACCAAATCAATACAGCAATGACTGGCAATGATAAAGCCCAGAGCAAATGCTTTTTTTCAAATGTCATATTTTCATCCTAATTTTTATTTAATCGTTAAGATCAAGTTTTCATCAATTTTTAGACTTTTTCATTCCATGAAACACACTCCCCCTTCATTGTTAATGACTGCAGAACAGCCATCTAAGTCTGAGATTTTTACTTAAAAAATTAAGTAGAGTGCTGTTCTATTTTAAAACACTTTTCACTTTTTTACAGGGATTCCTCTACAAAACAACACTAGAAGCTGTGTGTGAGCTATGAGATCGTAAATGCTTGAATTTTCCCATCAACGGGTTAACTGAATATTTTTTAATGTGCTTCATCGTGAATGTGAGTGCATTGAACCGAGCATATAAAAAGGATAAATTATGAAAAAACTTCTCATTGCATCACTATGCACTACAGCTGTTTTTCTAACCGCTTGTGATAAAAAGTCTAACGATCAATCCTCACCTACTGCCGCTGAAACAGTTCAAAGCAATACATTAAGTACCAATGTAAATGCAGATATTCAACATGACTTAGATTTACTGGATCAAATTTCAAATACAAAAGCTCAAGAGGCTTTGGCATTTCAAAACGAAGTGACACAAGCTGCGCAAAACAATAATAAAGCTGAATTAGACGCAGTGGTTGAGAAGATGGATCACTATGTGGATCAATTTAATGATGATCTCGACAAACTTGCGCTCAAAAGTACTGAAGGTGCATCTCTTCGAGATAAAATGAAAGAATCGAATGAGCTTGGATTGGACCTCGCAGAAGCAGGTGTTAAAGAAAAGCCTGATATGAATGAAATCACTGAACTACAAAAGAAAGCTGTTGAGTTACAACAAAGCTTGTTACAGGACATGCAGAATCTTAAAAGCCAAGTCGGGACAAAATCTTAACTCATAAAGCAGGCCGTTAGGCCTGTTTTTTTTCACTGTAGACACCTTGGTGAGATCTATATGCCATGGTATTTTCA
The DNA here is from genome assembly GCF_056779935.1 of Acinetobacter sp. ANC_7512. Classification (NCBI taxonomy): domain Bacteria; kingdom Pseudomonadati; phylum Pseudomonadota; class Gammaproteobacteria; order Moraxellales; family Moraxellaceae; genus Acinetobacter; species Acinetobacter sp. ANC_7512. The sequence continues at coordinate 11,777 of NZ_JBWYIX010000012.1, forward strand.
ATCTACATATTTTAAGTACTTTATGATTAGGACATTGAAATGGCTTCAGTTTATAACATTCCAGTAAATACAATTCAGGGGCAGCCTGTTGATTTATCACAATACAAAGGCAAAGTATTATTGATCGTGAATGTAGCGTCTAAATGTGGCCTTACACCTCAGTACGAAGGTCTGCAAAAACTCTATAGTGAAAAAAAACAACAAGGATTCGAAATTCTTGGTTTTCCTTCCAATGACTTTCTTGAACAAGAACCAGGAAGCAATGAAGAGATTGAACAATTTTGTTCAGTAAATTATCAAGTGGACTTCCCTCTTTTTGCGAAAGTTCCAGTGGTTGGGGAGAATAAACATCCGCTATATGAAACTTTAACAAACGCCATTCCAGAGCGTATTGGTGAGGGGCCTTGGTGGAAAGATCTGGTTGATTATGGTTTAACGCCTAATAATCCCCCTGAAGTATTATGGAATTTTGAGAAATTCTTAGTTTCAAAAACAGGGGAAGTCGTTGCTCGTTTTGCACCAGACATCACTGCAGATGATGCGCGTATTGTTGATGCAATTAATGCTGAACTGGCGAAATAATCTCATCAAGATCAAGTGACGATCTTGTCACTTGATTATTTCTTATTCAATTCAATAAATATCTTCATTAATCTGTCAAAATCATAAGTTACTCTTTCACATCAAAATTTTTGTTATTGCTTTGCAAATATTCAGATTTAACTCATATTTGTATCGTATCTTGGAATGAAGTGATTAACGATTTGGTTTTATTAATGAAAGTATTTCAAAGCATTATTACCCCTTTTGCATTATTTGGCTTCGGTCTCGTGATGTTAGGTTGTCAGCCGCAAACCCAACCCGATCAAGAAAATGAATCAACAGCAGCTAATGTTCAAGAATCTTCTCCTGCCCAAGTCACTGATCCAGCTGACTTAAAGTCAGGCAATATGTTTTACATTGTACGTGATGTGGCAGATGTACAGCTGAAAGCAGGTGGATATATTGAGCAAATTCAACAGCTACAATCTGATTTAGAACAAGCTGTAAATAATAAAGATCCACAAAAGTTAGATCAGTCAGTGCAAAGTTTGAAATCTCAATTACTAGGATTTAATGAGGCATTGACAGGACTTGACCTAAAAAGCCAAGAAATTTCCCAGATTCGTTCTAATATTTTAACGGCAAATCAAAATGTATTAGCTTCACCATTACTAAACGGCCAAGTGAATTTAAACAACATCGATTTTGCAGCTTTAGAAAAGCAAATGGGTAATATCCAAGGCGAAATGGTGAAATTAGCCAGTATGCTTTTGACTCAGTCCGGATCATCTACAGAAAATAATCAAGCCGAGGATTGATATACATTATTCTCACAAAATAGACATGGTGGAGTGAGGGATTTCTCTTTAATTTGGATCTTAAATAATTCAAATATCATGGAGTCGGCATGTCTACCTCACCCATCTATAATATAACTCCTATTACTTTTCGTTTAGATTTAAAAGATCCTTTCATCTTTACTGCTCATCATATTGATCACTACCCTGCCGGGAATGCTGAAATGGGACCAGTTCATCCTGCAATCAATCAAGAATTCAATATGTATTATGGCAGTGTTGTTCCTGGCTTTCCCGAACATCCTCACACAGGTTTTGAAACCATTACTTTGGTGGAACAAGGTTATGTCGACCATTTTGATTCCTTGGGTAATGGTGGACGATATGCTGCAGGCGATGTGCAATGGTTAAGTACGGGAAATGGTGTTGAACACTGTGAAATGTTCCCATTAATTCATCAGGATCGAGAGAACCCTTTTGAATTATTTCAAATTTGGTTTAACTCATCTCCAGAACAAAAAAAACAACCTGCTGATTATAAAATGTTTTGGCGTGAACAAATTCCTCATGTGAAAGTGACTGATCACCAGTCTCGCAGCATTGATGTACGAGTTATTTCAGGACAATATCAAAATCAAAATGCATTAAGTCGCCCACCACATTCTTGGGCAGCTGCAGCAGAAAATAAAGTGAATATATACTTAATTACTTTAGAAGCTGGCGCACATCTTGAAATTCCAGCTACCACCGCGACCTCCACTCGATTTGCTTACTTCTATCAGGGTTCAACTTTAAATATTGCTGATTCAACCATTCAATTCAAACATCTTGTAGAGCTTAAAGCTGACACCGAAATTCAACTTGAAGCAGGTGATCAAGAAGCGAGAATCTTATGGTTAGAAGGTGAACCTATTGGTGCACCAGTTGCAATGCGAGGGCCTTTTGTATTGAACAGCAAAGAAGAACTTGATGTTGCATTCAAACGATATCGTGAGACCCATTTTGGTGACTGGCCTTGGCCAAGCGATGCTCCAACGTTTTCACGTGAAACACCTCGTTTTGCCAGCTATGAAGGTGGTAAACGCAAGGAATATCCTGAACAAATGAGTTCAGATGGGGCTTAACAAGGTTTAAATATTACAGTATTCATCTTTGCCCAATGCTCGTTTAATATCCTGTTCAAAACGCGCATTGGGAAAAGGATAACGTTGAGGCAAATACAAGGTAAATCTTGTCAATGTAGGTGATAACTTTTCTACAGTTGCCTTATGAACATATTCACCACGTTCTGTTCGAGCAAATAGGGTTGCCATTTCAATATGCTCTTCAAGCTTATTTTCAGTAAAGACTAGGTCATCATCACGTGTGAAACCGATACATCGACGATATGCTTGTCTCAGATTTTGAAATACGCTGAGATAATCCAACTCGATTTCAGCACTTAAACCATTTTTATACGAGTTGGCAACCAAGGCCGCTTCAGTAGGTTCATTGGGCTGACTTAAATAATAATTTTGACATGCGGTGAGCTGACTGAAGGTGAATATGCTTAGCGCGATAATTAGACTTTGACCATACATTATTTTATTAGGATTTATTAGACTTATACCTGAATTGTAGCAAAGTCTAAGCCGTGATTTAATTCAGCTTTATACTTTTAATGTAATTGAACCATGCAACTGATCATCTTCACTGGAGTTCAAGCTTCGGGCAAATCAAGCTACTATCTTTTACATTTGGCACATTCACATTTAAGAATTAACTTAGACATGCTAAAAACTCGCCATCGGGAAAACATGATCTTTGAAGCATGTCTAGCCTCTAAAACCAAAACGGTGATCGACAATACCAATCCAACCAAAGCAGACCGTGCTCGTTATATTCAACGTGCTAAATCAGCAGGCTTTGAAGTGATTTCATATTACTTTGAAACAGATTTGAAAAGTACGCTAGAACGCAATCGTCAACGAAGCGGTAAAGCCAATATTCCTGAAGTCGGTGTTCGAGCAACATATAAGAAGTTAGAAGTACCTGATTTTGAGGAAGGGTTTGATGAAATACATCATATTAAAATAAAAGGTGCAGGTGAATATCACCATTTAATTTTAGACTCCAAACAATAAAGCGACCCGAGGATCGCTTTATTTCAAAGACTCTATTGTTTCACCACCACTAATTTTTTTTGTACAAATTCATGAAAACCTAAATCTGCCAGTTCATGACCATAACCAGAATTCTTTATGCCACCAAATGGTAATTCTGGAGCAGTATCCGTTAACCAATTGATCCACACCATTCCTGTTTCAATTCTCGAAGCTAATTTTTTTGCACGCTCTATGTCTTGAGAGTGAATGACACCTCCAAGACCATAATTAGAGTCATTGGCGATTTCAACGATCTCATCCTCATTTTCCGCAACATAAATCTGAGCAACTTGCCCAAAGAATTCTTCGTACCAAGCTTCATTATCTCGACTAATATTTTCTAAAATTGTCGGCTCATAGAAATAACCATCATGTTCAATTGCTTTGCCACCGATAACCAAAGTTGCACCCTGCTGAACTGCTTTATCCACTTGTTTAATCAAGTTTTTAAGCGCACTTTCCGATGAGAGTGGTCCCAATGTTGTACTACGGTCTAATGGGTCGCCAATTTTGAGTGCTTTAAATGCTTCAACCAAACCTATTCTAAACTGATCAGCGATGTCTTTATGCAAAATAAATCGTTTTGCTGCAGTACACACCTGCCCTGTATTATTTACACGCGCTTTACAACCAATCTCAATCGCTTTATTTAAGTCCGCATCATCCAACACAATAAAGACATCATTCCCACCCAATTCAAGCGTAGACTTTTTAATGTGTTTGCCTGCTTGCGCAGCGACCGCACTACCTGCTCCTTCTGAACCAGTTAATGCAACACCGCGCACACGTTTGTCTGCAATAATATCTGCGACTTGATCGGTATTGATAAATAGATTGGTCCAAACACCTTTAGGTGCTCCTGCCTCTAACACAAGTTTTTCAAATGCTTCTGCACATTGCGGAACGATACCTGCATGTTTGGCCAATACAGGATTTCCAATACCACAGTTTGGTGCAAATACACGGACCAATTGATAAAATGGGAAATTCCATGGTTCGACAGCCATGATAATACCTAATGGATGATGTTCCACCCAAGCTTCACCTAACTCAGTTTTATAGGGGACTGATTTCAGAAATTGTTCGGTATTTTTTGCATAGTACTCAGCAATTTGAGCACAAGATTCTATTTCACTTTCACTTTGCTCAATGAGCTTACCCATATCTAAAGTAATGAGCTTGGCTAATTCACTCTTTTTTTCTCTAAATAATTCTGCCAAACGTTGTAAAACTTTTACGCGCTCATCTACATTTTTGACCCATTCCGATTTAAGAATAGATTCGGCTGAATCCAAAGCACGATCAATATCTTGTTGTTGGTGTGATGGATATTCTTTGTATACAGTATTGGTAAATGGGTTAATGGATTGATAACTCATAATTCATCCCTTCATGCCAATAAAAATTTACAGTTCAATGCTATTTATTGATTTAAACGTATTCATTGAAGTGCGCGTTAGCTGTGCAAACTTTAGATAAGCTCAAAGTGCTCAAAAATTTTGTTTACATCAATCAACTTAGCATTATTTTTATGCAACTCGGGTATCGTTTACAGTTTGGTGCAAATCGTTACGTAGTGCTTGGTAAAGTTATAAGTAGATGTACATAACTCCTACTCTTACCTCGACTAGTAAGATTGTAATCAAAAATATCGATCAAAGTAGAAAGTACGGGTTATACTCAACTTGCTTAAAAAAAAGCAGTTTTCAAGTGATTTCTTATTATTTTGAAACGGATTTAAACTCTACTTTACAGCGAAATAACCATCGTATTGGTAAAGCCAATATTCTTAAAATAGGCGTTCGAGTAACTTATAAGAAGCTTGAAGTGCCAACTTTAGATGAATGTTTTGATGAGATCCTCAAGATAAAGATTTTCGGGGAATCGCGAGTTTTCTATTTATCAAGATTAATAATAAGGAATAATTATATGGATAAAATAAAAACTTTAGCTGAAACAGCGGAAAATTATTTTGATAATACAGTTCTAGAAACAACTGATACTATTTTTCAAGAAATTCTCAAAGCATTCCCTTTAGCTTCATCAGGCATTGCGATTTACCGACTTTTTAGAAGTTATAACGAGGAGCAAAAATTAAAGAATATCTTGGAGTTCATAAAGGAAGGTGAAAACCTAGAACCAGGAAGTTTATTAAGAATATTTAAAGATCAAAATAATTTAGAAATTGGTGGTGAGTTACTTAATGCTTTGGATAAAACATATTTAGTCCATCAATCTAAGATGCTTGCTCGCTTAGCTCTTCTATATGATGTCAAAGAAATAAATCGTGAGAATTTTTTAAGGTATGCTCATATCATCCCTCAATTAACATCTTTTTTTTTAAAAGGGTTAGATAAAGCTTACACATTGACTGAAAAAAATAAGACTAATAAAAATTATCACCTTAAAAATGAAGAATGTAATTTTTCATTATCTGAATTAGAAAGGTTTGGGTTTTTATATGTAGTTGCGACTTATGGATCAGGTAATCACTATGGAAGATCAAAAGACCTAGTTTTTTTCTACGAAAATATTTATCAAAACAAATATGGGAAAAATTAAACCAATAAAAAAACCACCCTTTCGGGTGGTTTTTCAATCTCGAACCGTCTCTTATTGAGCGCGGTTTTTGATTTTGCGGATGGTTTCCAACTGTGCAGCTGTTTCTGCAAGCGCAGCCAAAGCAGCAGCAGCGTCCAAATCGCTCTTTTGATTTGCTAACAAAGTTTCAGCATTTTTACGTGCTTCAACGATTGCAGCTTCATCTAAGTTTTCTGCACGGACTGCAGTATCTGCAAGAACCGTAACAACATGCGGTTGAACTTCAAGAACACCACCAGATACATAGATTAATTCTTCTGTACCATTCTCCAACTGAACGCGAATCGCGCCCGGTTGAAGTAAAGTTACTAGTGGAGCATGGCCAGGCATAATACCTAACTCACCACCAGCACCTTTAGCAATTAGCATAGTTACAGTGCCTGAGTACAAAGACTCTTTAACACTTACAACGTCACATTGCATAGTCGCCATGAGAACCTCCTAAATTAGGTAGCTAATTAAAGTTTCTCGGCTTTAGCAATAACTTCGTCAATACCACCAACCATATAGAACGCTTGTTCTGGGATGTGATCGTATTCACCAGCTAGAAGACCTTTAAAGCCACGAATAGTTTCTTTAAGCGGTACAAGTTTACCAGGAGCACCAGTAAACACTTCTGCTACGTGGAACGGTTGAGAGAAGAAACGTTGAATCTTACGTGCACGGTATACAGTAAGTTTGTCTTCTTCTGACAATTCGTCCATACCAAGAATTGCGATAATGTCTTTCAATTCTTTATAACGTTGAAGAACGTTTTGAACTGAACGAGCGATTTCGTAATGCTCAGTACCAACAACTAATGGATCTAATTGACGTGAAGTAGAGTCAAGTGGATCGATCGCAGGGTAAATACCTTGTGAAGCGATGTCACGGCTCAATACAACTGTCGCATCCAAGTGAGCGAACGTAGTCGCTGGAGATGGATCCGTTAAGTCATCGGCAGGTACGTATACAGCTTGGATAGATGTAATCGAACCAGACTTAGTAGAAGTAATACGTTCTTGAAGAACACCCATCTCTTCTGCAAGTGTCGGTTGGTAACCTACTGCAGATGGCATACGACCTAGAAGTGCTGATACTTCAGTACCTGCTAGTGTATAACGGTAGATGTTGTCTACGAACAATAATACGTCACGGCCTTTACCGTTTTCGTCTTTTTGATCACGGAAATACTCAGCCATAGTAAGACCAGTTAACGCTACGCGTAAACGGTTACCTGGTGGCTCGTTCATCTGACCGTAAACCATTGCTACTTTGTCAAGAACGTTAGAGTCTTTCATCTCGTGATAGAAGTCGTTACCTTCACGAGTACGCTCACCAACACCAGCGAATACAGATAAACCTGAGTGCGCTTTAGCGATGTTGTTGATCAACTCCATCATGTTTACAGTTTTACCAACACCGGCACCACCGAACAGACCAACTTTACCACCTTTCGCGAACGGGCAAAGTAAGTCAATGACTTTAATACCAGTTTCTAAAAGGTCAGTAGAAGCAGCTTGTTCTGCATAAGAAGGCGCTTGACGGTGAATCGGTAAACGCTCTTCAGTTGCAACAGGACCAGCTTCATCGATCGGACGACCAAGAACGTCCATGATACGACCAAGCGTCGCTGGACCAACTGGTACAGAGATCGGAGCGTTAGTGTTAGTTACGTTCAAACCACGCTTAAGACCTTCTGTAGATCCCATCGCAATTGTACGTACAACGCCGTCACCAAGTTGTTGCTGAACTTCTAATGTAGTTTCAGTGCCATCAACCTGAAGAGCGTCATAGATCTTAGGAACACTGTTGCGTTCAAACTCGACGTCGATAACCGCGCCGATGATCTGAATGATACGACCGCTACTCATTGCTGTCTCCTCAATTCAAAATAATGTTAAACGGCAGCGGCACCACCAACGATCTCAGAAATTTCCTGAGTAATCGCGGCTTGACGCAGCTTGTTATAAATAAGTTGTAGGTTCTTGATCAATTCACCCGCGTTATCCGTTGCAGCTTTCATTGCAACCATACGAGCAGATTGCTCACACGCGATGTTTTCGATCACACCTTGGTATACCACAGACTCGATATAACGAACCAATAAACCATTTAAAAGCTCTTCAGCTTCTGGTTCATAGATATAATCCCAACCGTATTGGCGGTTAAGAGTCTTGTCATCTTCAGCAGCTGCTAAAGGAACAAGTTGTTCGATTTTTTGATTTTGAGTCATGGCATTCACAAAGCCGTTAGACACCAAATAAATGCGATCTAATTCGCCTTTATCGTATGCATCCAACATGACTTGTACAGAACCAGACAACTGTTCAAGACTTGGAGTGTCACCCACTTGAGTGGTTGCACCAAGTACTTTACCGCCGTAGTTTTTAAAAAACGAAACCGCTTTTTGACCAATCAAAGCAAATTGAACTTCAATTGACTGCTCTTGTTGCTGTTGAACGTGTTTTACCACTTTCTTGAACAAGTTAATGTTCAAACCACCAGCAAGACCGCGATCTGATGACACGATGATATAGCCAACGCGCTTAACTGGGCGTTCAACCATATAACGATGTTTATATTCAGGGTTCGCTTGTACTAAATGAGCAATTACACGGTGCATATTTTCGGCATACGGACGGCCCTGAGCCATGCGCTCTTGCGCACGACGCATCTTAGAAGCTGCTACCATCTGCATCGCGCGAGTAATTTTCTGCGTGCTTTTGATACTAGCTACTTTGGCGCGAATTTCTTTTAAATTTGCCATACGCTTAACCTAGTATTCGAAGGCCCTTTCGAGCCCTCGAAGGTTGATTCCGTGAACCAAACCGACACTAAATTTCAACAGTTTGAAAATTAGTAAGTTTGAGTCGCTTTAAAGCTTTCAATACCAGCTTTGAATGCTGCTTCGATGTCTTTGTTCCAATCACCAGTTTCATCGATCTGTTGCATTAACGCAGCATGTTCAGAACGGAAGTAAGAAATTAATGCAGCATCAAAGTCTACAATTTTCTTCACTTCTACGTCAGCCATGTAGCCTTCGTTAGATGCATATACAGAAACAGCTTGGTCAGCAATTGAATATGGAGCATACTGTTTTTGCTTCATTAATTCAGTTACACGTTGACCATGCTCAAGTTGCTTACGAGTTGCTTCATCAAGGTCAGAAGCGAACTGAGCAAACGCAGCCAATTCACGATATTGTGCTAAAGCAGTACGAATACCACCAGACAATTTTTTGATGATCTTAGTTTGAGCAGAACCACCAACACGAGATACAGAGATACCCGCGTTCACAGCAGGACGAATACCTGCGTTGAATAATGATGTTTCTAAGAAGATCTGACCATCAGTAATCGAAATTACGTTCGTTGGTACGAATGCAGATACGTCACCCGCTTGAGTTTCAATAATCGGTAATGCAGTTAATGAACCAGTTTGGCCTTTAACTTCACCGTTAGTGAATTTCTCAACATAGTCAGCAGATACACGAGAAGCACGTTCAAGTAGACGACTATGAAGATAGAATACGTCACCTGGATACGCTTCACGACCTGGTGGACGGCGTAAAAGCAATGAAATTTGACGATACGCAACTGCTTGTTTAGATAAGTCATCATAAATGATTAACGCATCTTCACCGCGGTCACGGAAGTATTCGCCCATTGTACAGCCAGAGTACGGAGCAAGGAAAAGCATTGCTGCTGGATCCGCTGCCGCTGCTGCTACAACAGTCGTATACGCCATAGCGCCAGTTTCTTCTAACTTACGTACAACGTTTGCGATAGTTGATTGTTTTTGACCAACTGCAACGTAAATACATTTAATGCCAGAATTCTTCTGTGCGATGATCGCATCGATCGCCATTGCTGTTTTACCAGTTTGACGGTCACCGATGATTAATTCACGTTGGCCACGACCAACTGGAATCATTGTATCAACTGATTTATAACCAGTTTGTACAGGCTCATCTACCGATTGACGCCAAATTACGCCTGGTGCAACTTTTTCAACTGCATCAGATAATTTTGCATCAATTGGGCCTTTACCATCAATTGGGTTACCCAAAGCATCTACTACACGGCCTAAAAGTTCTGGACCAACCGGAACTTCTAATACACGACCTGTACAACGAGCTTTTTGACCTTCTTGAAGGCTTAAGTAGTTACCTAAAACAACGACGCCCACTGAATCCTGTTCTAGGTTCAGTGCCATACCGTATAAGCCGCCGTCGAATTCGATCATTTCACCGTACATTGCATCAGCAAGGCCGTGAATACGCACAATACCGTCGGAAACCATAACAATGGTTCCTTCGTTCTTAGCGGTCGCGCTGGTGTCCAGATCGCCGATACGCTGTTTAATGAGCGCACTGATCTCGGATGGATTCAGTTGTTGCATTGCGCTATACCTCAATCTTTATTAAGTTCAGTCTTCTTTTTACGCAATTATGCAAGAAGACGAGTCCGCATTTTTTCAAGCTTATTAAGCGCAGAATCATCTATCACTTGGTCGCCTGCACGAATAACAACACCCGCGATTAACGCTGGGTTAATTTCTACTGAAACATTTACAGCTGCGTTGAAACGTTTCTCTAACGCAGATGCAAGTAATTGCTCTTGTTCAGCAGAAAGTGGTAATGCAGATTCAATCACGACATCTACCACATTGTTATTTTGTGATTTAAGAAGTTCGTACTCTGCTTCAATCTCAGGTAACAAAGTTAAACGATCATTTTCAGCCAAAAGTGTCAAAAAGTTAGACACTTCAGTAGTTTGATCTGCACCTAAAACCTTAGCAAATAAACTTACTTGCTCCACAGGAGTAAGCTCAGGGCGACTCAAGTAAGCGGAAAATGCTTCATCTTGCACCGCAGCACTAAGCACTTGTAACACATTTGACCAATTGTCAGTTGCACCTTGCTCAGAAGCGAAAGCAAATGCTGCTTTAGCGTACGGGCGTGCTAACGTCAAGAGTTCAGCCATAATCGCCTCGCTTAAAGTTTAGCAGCCAGCTGAGTAAGCATGGCATTGTGAGCTGCTTCATCAACTTGTTGGTTCAGAATTTTCTCTGCACCAGCAACAGCAAGAGCTGCAACTTGTTGACGTAATTCTTCACGAGCAGCATTGATCTCTGTATCAACAGCTTCTTTCGCTTGTTGACGAATACGCTCACCTTCAGCAGATGCTTGAGTACGAGCTTCTTCAACCAATTGAGCCGCACGACGGTTCGCTTGTTCGATCAATTGAGCCGCTTGTGCTTTCGCTGCATCTAATTCAGCTTTAACTTGAGCTTGCGCATCTGCAAGATCAGCTTTCGCCTTTTCAGCTGCATTTAAGCCATCAGCAATTTTACGCTGACGCTCACTAATCGCATTGATTAGTGGAGGCCAAACGAATTTCATACAGAATGCGACAAAGATCGCAAACGCAATCGCTTGACCAAACAGAGTATAGTTAATATTCATTGCTATTCCTCAAATAGTTGATTTCGGAATTTAGCTAATTAACCTACTAGGCCGATGAACGGATTTGCAAAGATAATGAACAAACCAATACCAACACCGATCATAGGCACAGCATCAAGAAGACCCGCGATTAAGAACATACGAGTTTGAAGTTGTGGAGCCAATTCTGGTTGACGAGCAACAGCTTCAAGGAAGCGACCACCTAAAAGACCAAAACCGATCGCAGTACCTAAAGCACCGAACGCGATTAAAAGAGCAGCTGCAACAGCAGATAAGCCAACTACTAAATCCATGAAAAAATCCTCAGAGGTTGAGTTTAAATCAAACAAAAAAACTTTAGCCCAACTACATAGTGTAGTCGAGCAAATATTAATTAATGCTTCTCGCTAGCCATACTCATATACACGATCGTTAACATCATGAAGATGAATGCTTGTAACGTGATAACAAGAATATGGAAGATTGCCCAAGGCACAGACAACGCCCATTGAATCCAGAACGGTAATAATGCGATCAAAATGAAGATCAATTCACCCGCATACATGTTACCGAACAAACGGAGAGCCAATGAAATTGGACGCGCGATAAAAGTTACTAATTCAAGAAGAATATTTACTGGAATTAATAATGCTTTTAAAAATGGGTTACTTGGATTGAATGGGTTAAGCGCAAATTCTGCACCGAAACCGACAAGACCTTTTTCACGGATACTATAGAAAATAGTTAACGCAAATACTGATAACGCCATACCAAGGGTTACGTTAGGGTCAGTAGAAGGAACGATTTTGAAGTAAACATGATGCGGGTCGATACCGAATAGCCCACCAATTATGTGTTGAGCTGTATAAGGAATCCAGTCAACAGGGATAAGGTCCATCAAGTTCATGAGGAAAATCCACACGAAGATGGTAAGAGCTAGAGGCGCGATTAAACGTGATTTACCATGAAAGGTATCACGAACACTTGAGTCAACAAACTCAACGATCATTTCAATTGCAGCCTGGAACTTGGTCGGAACACCAGAGTTTGCAGCTTTCGCTACTAACCAGAACAACAAACAGAAAATGACGCCAAGGCCGATTGACCAACCCATAGAATCCAAGTGAATAGCAGTGAACCCCATCTCTTTCGCTTCTTCAGCAGTCTCAGCTAACTTCCACGTACCATCTGGTGCTTTACCATAGGTCATGTTCGTTAAGTGATGCTGAATATACTCAGACGAGGTAAGGGTATGTTCTTCAGCAGCCATAAATCACACCTGGTTAATGTCAAATACAAATTAGAGTTAACGAATATCGCGTGCTGCTTGATATCTCGTTAAACATCTAAAAAACTTTTCAATTTTTCGTTGCAATTCAACTCATTTTGATAGACGCGACGCCCAAAAAGGTGCGACCCACGACATGGTCTGAACGAGTATGAAACCACAAAACAATGCGACCGCTGACAACGGTTTCACATTGATTAAAATCAAAATGAAGCCAACAATCACAATTCCAAACTTACCGAGCAACCCCCGATACATATTCGATAGAACCTGTTTCGAAGCTCTTGCACCTGCAGCTCTGAACGACTGCCATGAAAAATAACAACTGGCTAGCCAACATACGAATGCACCTAATGCTGCACTCAAAGCCGCAGTCGAGTCTTTCAAGACCCACGCTATCAAGGCTGAAACAGGTATCATACATGCTTGCAAGATGACTAAAGCTTTCGCTAATCGTCGGTCAATCAAGCGACTAGTTCGGCTCATTTATTATCCACTCACAGCAATAATGCTTGACAAGTTTAGCTGATGATTATTTTTAATCGCAGGCATTATAGAGTTACACCCCTGAACATGCAATCTTTTCCCGACCTAAGTCTGGTATTTTTAGATCGTTTATTGCTGAGCACTTATACAATTATCGGCTGTTTTTACATCACTTTTGTGCTTTTTCTACACATGCACGTACTTGTATCGCTAGAGTCTGCCATGCTGTTATAAAATTCTGGTGTTTAGCAAAACTCTCATCAACTGCGAGAAAATTCACATGACCTAGAGACTTATATTGATTCTTATTAGCTACAGTTTCAGCCAAAAGACACATCTTTTGCTGTGGGCGATTGTCTTTTAAATATTTGATTTGAGCAATTGTAGGTGCCATATGTGGGTCTTCTGTCATAGCACCAGCGAATTTTAGCAACAGCGCACGCTCCAAGTATTGGTATGCATCATGTAATGACCAATACGGCTGAACACCATGATTGAGTTTTACACTTTGTGAAGTTTTCAGCATCTCATGTGCAAAAAGTTTAGCATTACTCCAATACTTGTCTTTAAACTCAGGTTGTTGTTGTGAGCGTAATGCCGCTATAAAAAAGCCAATACGAACTGCATTATTTGGTTCTAACCATACATGAGTATCGACAGTTCCTTTTACTACGTCCCCTCGACTATTTCTAAGCGGCAATGTTTGCAATATTCCTGTATTCAATAAGGCAACTGCTTTAGAGTTTTTCGCCAAAACACTCTCTAATGGTGCTTCATGCGCTTTACCAAGCCAAATAACCAATCCTGCATCTTGAATTAATTTACGGTGCGCAGGGGTCAGATGAACATCATGCCCTGTTTGATTTTCTAGCAACAATTTTGGTTCTTCAATACCTTGAGTGATTTCTTTTGCAATCAAATACACTGGGTGTGTCGAAACCACTAAGGGTGCTTGTGCCCAAGCCAAGGTTGTGAATAATGCTGTAAAGCATAGTGCTAGCAGACGCAACATGAAATTAATTACCACTCGAATTTTGACGTTATAATATAACAAACAGTTAAAAATGCCTATGCTGTTCGTAAGTTGCAAGGTCTCATGATACTATTTATGAGATATCCCCTTCCCTTTTCGAAGTCTTGAGGTCAGTCCATGAGCGCATGTTCACACGAACATCATGATACTTTACACGGTGTGCATGATCACCCGAATGTTGAAGCTCGTTTATTAGAAGCTGAAGCAAGCTGCGCTGCTTCAGGCGCTAAATTGACTCCGCTTCGCAAAGAAGTTTTAGAGTTAATTTTAACGGCCTCAGGGCCTATGGGCGCTTATGACTTGTTGGCGAAATTAAAAGGTAATGCTGAACGTCCAGCAGCACCTCCAACTGTTTACCGCACCCTCGATTTTTTGCTCGAAAAAGGTTTTATTCATCGTTTAACTTCAATTAATGCCTATATTCCATGTTGCCATCCTCGTGCTGGACATCAAGCCGCTTTTCTCATTTGCTCTAAATGCAATACAGTGAAAGAGGCTTCAGCTCTTGGTTTGATTCAACAACTTGATCAATTGGCTTCCTCTGATCATTTTCAGGCTCAACATAGCATTATTGAGATTTCAGGATTATGTCAGCAGTGCTCTCAGTAAGTTCTGCATTGCCATTAATTGAACTGCAGCAAATTAATGTGCGAATTGATGAAAGAGACATTTTAAAGAATGTTGACTTTCAGATTCATGACAAAGAAATTATTACCCTCATTGGTCCCAATGGGGCGGGTAAATCTACGCTTATCAAAGTGATTCTCGGAATTGTGAAGGCCAATTCTGGTCAAATTAAACATCATAAAGCCTTAAAGCTTGCTTACGTCCCTCAAAAGTTCAATCCATCCCACAGCTTGCCACTTCGAGTGAAAGATTTACTTGATTTAGAAAAGTGTGATCTTGCGATTAAACAAGAAATTATTCGAGATACTGGGATCATAAAATTACAAGATTCGAAAGTCCAACAGCTGTCTGGTGGGGAACGCCAGCGTGTACTTTTAGCACGCGCTCTACTGCGTCAACCCAACTTATTGGTACTCGATGAACCGATGCAAGGTTTAGATATTCAATCTGAAGCTGAACTTTATGATTATGTTCGAAGTCTACCTGAGCGCTACGGTTGCTCGATCTTAATCGTCTCTCATGATTTGCAGTGGGTGATGCAAGGTACACAGCGTGTGGTATGCCTCAATAAACATATATGTTGTAGCGGTTTGCCTGAAAATATTCAACAAGACCCTGAGTATCAAGCTATTTTCGGCACTAATCGAGTGTTCTACCAACATCATCACGATCATTGTGCACATGGTGATACAGCAACGCCATGTCAACACGATCCTCGTCCCCATATTCATCCAGAACCGGAAGCTTAGATCATGATGGAATGGTTACAACTTCTATTACCCGCATGGATTATGGGAACATTATTAGTGTTTCTAACTGCACCGCTCGGTTGTCTTATGTTATGGCGCCGTATGTCATTCTTTGCAGACACAATGGCTCATGGAACTCTCTTGGGTGTGGCGATTGCTGGCTTACTCACCCTCCCCTTATGGATGGGGGTTACGTTTACCGCGTTACTCTTGGTCGCAGTCCTTTGGGTATTGCATGATCCTCGCCTGCCCAACGATGCATTACTTGCGTTATGTTCAGCAACGCTGCTTTGCTCAGGACTATTGGTCATCCAACACCTCCCTGCGCTAAGACCAGAGTTGCTCAGTTATTTATTTGGCGATCTTTTAACAATATCTTGGTCCGACTTACCGACATTTGCACTGGTGATTGTCATTGCACTCTCTGTGCTCTATAAAAGTTGGCAATATCAAATTCAAATTGCGATTGATCCTGATATTGCGGTAAGTGAAGGTGTGAATGCGAAATGGCAGCGCCTTATTTTTATGCTGCTTCTTGCCTTATTTACAGTACTAGCTTTACGTGCAGTAGGTTCATTACTCATGGGTGCTTTATTGGTTATACCTGCATTAACCGCAAGACTTTTAGCACACTCACCTAAACATATGGTGCTATGGTCTTTTATTGTGGCTCAAATTGGTGTGACTGTGGGTTTATGGTCGAGTGCAGGTTTAAATATTGCGACAGGTTTAAGCATTGTATTAACCATGGCAATCGTATTTGCTGTGATTTTTATCATTCAAAAATTTAAAAAAATAGCCTGATTTATTTGGGCTATTCATTAATCTTGCTGCTTTATAAAATATTTATGAAGACAGAGAAAGATATAACAAGAGAATAAAAAAACCACCATAACCAATAAATTAATGAGGCCTTTTATCCATATCACATGCCAAAAGCCAAAAAAGGTCTCAGGCATAAACCAATATTCAACAATATAGAAAGGCAACCATTCGAATAGTAAACCGATTGCAGCCGTCATAAATAAGACTACATTGATCCACATCAAATAAACCATTTGTTTGAAAACAATCTTATATTGCGAAGTATCATCCACAATCATTTTTTTTATAAGGGTGGTGACCAAAACTAAAATCAATGTAAGTCCAAATGTGGCGCATATGCCAACACCCGCGCCCCACATCACAAACTTGATCCATTCCCACACACTTTCAGGCTGTAAATAAAAATACGCCCAAATATAGGGAGTTAAAATTAAGCCGCCCCCCAACAGAATAGTCAAAATTAAGATTATAATTTTCAATAAAATAACCCTCAATCGTTATTTTATTGTGTCTTATTGATGCACTAAACTCAATAAAAAAGCCGCACCTGCAAATAAACCTGCAAAGGTACGATTCATCACTTTTTGCTGACGAGGTGATTTAAGTAAACGCAATACCTTCGCTGCAAGACCTGTATATCCAGCCATAACAATAAGGTCGATAACAATCATCGTACAAGCCATGATGAGGTATTGTGGCCATTGAGGCTTTGAAAGATCCAGAAACTGTGGCAACACTGCCAATAAGAAGACAATTGCTTTTGGATTACTCATATTGACAAAGAAACCGCTGATTACTAGCTTCATCGCTGACTTTTGCTTTAAACCAGTCTGAATTTCGATGGACTGCACTGGGGCTTTCCACTGTAAATATGCCAAATATAATAAATACCCAACCCCAAACCATTTGACGATCAAAAATGCCAAAGGTGTCGTAGCAAATAGTACGCCTGCTCCCGCAGCGACAACTCCAATTTGAACCAAAAGTGCAAGTTGCAGACCAATTGCATTCCAATAACCTCGTTTGAATCCATAATTCAAACCACTAGACATAGATGCAATAGCACCTGCACCAGGCGAAATACTAATAACCCAACATGCAAGCATGTAGGCAAACCACATTTGATAAGACATAACGATTTGGGAGATTTATTTTGATGAGATTATATGACAATTCGACTTTTTTAAGATTTAAAATTTGAATGTTTTTTTAAACGTCTGTCTGTTCAGCACTATGATGATCAGGCACAATGTGATCAGCAAAATTAGGATATTATAATTTCAGGAGCCATGAATGACTTCCCAATCCGTAATCTTACCATTACCTTCAGATCATGCTCGCTTTATCACTTTGCGTTTAAAAGATTTATCAATAGATCAACTAAAAGAAAAACTTGAAGATCTCTTTACGACTCGTGATCGCTTAATTACTCAACATCCTCATGCTCAAATTAAAACTGCGGTGGCTTTTGGACCAGAACTTTGGTCACAACTTTACCCTCACCAACCAAAAGGTTTTAAACAGCTTGAACCAATTCAAGGCTCTTTCACCATGCCTGTGGTCCCTGCTGATGTTTTAATCCATATCGCAGCACAGCGCACTGATATTTGTTTTGCCTTAAGCCAAGCTTTTTTTGAAGGCATTCAGGATTTAGTTGAGGTTTTAGATGAGCGCGTGTGCTTCCGAAATTTTGATGGTCGAGATTTAACTGGTTTTATTGATGGCACCGAAAATCCTCAATTTCCAGATGATCGTGCTGAAACAGCTTTATTAGGTGAAGATGCAGGAATTTTCACTGATGGCTCATTCGTTTTTGCTCAACGTTATCGTCATGATTTAGATAAATGGAAAAAACTTAAAGTTGATGCACAAGAGCAAGTGATTGGGCGCACCAAACTCGAAAGCATTGAGCTTGATGACGATATTAAACCTGACAATGCACATGTGGCTCGCACCGTTGTTGAAGATGATGAAGGTGAGGAGCTTGAAATTCTTCGCCACTCTTTGCCATATGGGGATGGACGTGGTGATCAAGGTTTGTATTTTATCGCTTATACGAAAGATTTAACTCGTATTGATCGCATGCTGACACGTATGTTTGGAACTAGTGGCGATGGTATTCATGATCGTTTATTGCACTTTGTTGCGCCTTTAGATGGAGCTTATTACTTCGCCCCAAGTGAAGAGTTGCTAGAAAAGGTATTCGAAGATTAAACAATAGAAAGCCGACGAGAGTCGGCTTTCTTTTAAATAAATGTATAATCACTTTTAACATTTACTTTTTTAAAACTTTAAAACCCAAACTACCACAACCAACAGAGGCTGAAACACACTTTAGATTAGAGTTAAAAACAACATCAAAATCTTCAATTTTATCGTTTTTATTCTTAATATTTGCTCTATAAATATATTTCTTTGTATTATTGTCAAATATAAACTCATCACCTGCTAAAATTTTTTCAAAATTTGAATTTAAATTATCTGATGGAGAATTAACCACAGGAACTTCCATCACACTATTAACACTTTTATTGAATATAAAAAAATTAGTCGAAAAATTTTTATATGGTCTTTTAACATAATCTATTGTGCTAAATTCTCTTATTCTCCATGCTACAAGATTTTTATCATTGTATAATATTTTTAAATCAACATTGGATTTCTCAGGAATAGTACTTTGGTAAACATCGAATACTCTATTACCAGCTTGTACTTCAACACCATATTTTTTTAAAATATAACTACCTCCAGAGTAACTTTTACTTTTATTACCATAGTCAACTAATGTAATTTTCATCGTATTACTTATTTTTGAATATTTACCATATTGATCAATATATAAAACTGGCTCCTGAATTTGAGTTGCATCTTGTTTAAAATTTTGTGAATTTAAAGTCTTAGACTCACAGGATAGAGCCACGAATCCCAACATTACTACTGATAACTTTGAAATTTTCATCATATTGAAAATCCTATAATAATTTAGTTGAAAAAATGAGATGGGATCAAATCTACCTGTCAAGTCTCTACCCAATATTGCTGAACTTCTAGCTTCAAAATGTAAATGCTCGTTTATTGCGCTTTGTTTAACCACTGAATGGAACATATTACTTTGCTCTAAGTGAAGAGTTATAAGAAAAAATATTGGAAGATTAAGCAGTAGAAAGCCGACGTAAGTCGGCTTTCTTTAATTTTATTTAAAGTTATAAGTTTTTTTTCCTAATCCTTCAGAATATTCAACTTTGAAATCGCTGTCGATTAAAACCTTTTTATTTGCGTAGATATATTTTTCTTCTACCATTTGATTATTGTTAACCTTCATGATTCTTAAGTTTGGACCACTCTCATCCTCAAATGGTGAAATAATAATCTTAAAATTATCTTTCTCCAATATTGCACTTGGTCCATCATTAATATTTATAAAGTCATACTTCTTGAATAAAATACTCGTTGAAAATAGATTTAAATTCTCACATTCTTTAACTTTAATATCATTAATACATTTAAAATGTAAATCTGAATTGTAAATTATTGATGTTTTATAACTTTTTTTATTTTCATTTTTTTCTACTTCCATCTTTTTAAAATTATTTTTTTCAAATATATAACAGTCATTTTCAACATTAATATTATTGTCGCTTTTTGCAAATGTCGTTCCCGAAAGACAAATTTTATTATCATTTTTTGAAAACCTAATTTGGGGTTTTTCATCAAAAATTACTTGTAATCTTTCATCAACGAAGTTCCCTAAACTCTGTGGCAACGGTATAACTTTATTAGTTTTCGGATCAAGAAGAATAATATTTTTTATGTGCCTTCTCTCTCCTTTACCTATATCTCTTTTTCCATCATCCACTAAAATAATTTTATTATGAAAAAAATTAGGTTGATCTTTAATATGTATATTATATTTTCTGAGTTTGTCTTCACTACAAAAATCTACATTTATCTCCTCAATAAAACAATTAGAAACATTGTTTTTTGTTAAAACTGTTGCTGTAGAGTAGGAATCTTCACTCTGCTCTTTTGAATAAGTACAACTCGTAATTAAAAATCCAGATATTAATGTTATTAAATATTTAAACATATTCATTTTTCAACCTATTTGGCAGAGTGGTATTGTTTAATTTCTTCAAATATCATTTTAACCTTAGCAGTTGAATGACTATTTGCTCTGTTAGTATTTGATTCGTGATAACCTATTGTACCGTCAGAAACCACATTAGATTTATTTTTGTGACCTTTAGGCAATGCAATTGAAGCCCACTCTTTAGAGGCATCAATCATGGCCATTTCAACTGTGGAGCTTCCATTTGAAATTAGATTGTAAATTGCAGATCTTCCTCTCAATAAATGCTCTTTAAATACTCTTTCTTGCATATCTGCATCGTAAAGTTCATCACCAGTAAGATTCATTCTCGATTTTGCTGCAGATAATGTTGAAGGTATTGTTTGATATTTCCCAGTTGCAAACCGGCGTCGTTCATCTTGCCAAGTATATTTGGTTGAAGCATCCAATAGCTGATTAATTGTTTTTCCTGTTATTGTCCCAGGCAAATCATTCATTTTTCCAAACTTTACTCTTTTATTTTCAGGTGCACCCGCATTCCATGCTTCATAACTCCCCTCACCACTTGCTATAGCATCGCCCAATTCAATCACTAATTGATCAATAGTTTTGTCTGTAATTTTAGAGAGTTGTGTAGAAGTTGCAGTAAAACCTGCACAACTTAATAATGAGTTCAAGTTTAGCGATTTTGCTATATCAACTATTGAACCACCATTCAATTCAGTTACCGTTTTTTTAAAAAACTCATCTTCAAAATATATGTTTGATAACCTAGTAATATCAAAATGTACCCATGTTTGTGCTCCTGAAGAACCATCATTAAATACTTTAGGTTCTAAGTAAATTTTATTGCTAGCTCTCCGTTCAGTGGCATCCATTTTTACCGCCATAATATTCTTACGTATAAATTCCATATCCGCCAAATCACGGGTTCGAACTCCGTTTTTATTGATATGCAAATCTAGTGCTAAACCCATATGATTAACACTAGTCCTGCTTTTTTTCTTATTATTTTCAATGCACCTATATCCAGATTCAATATAAGCAATTTCTAAGTTTTTAGTTTTAAATTCATTTTTTAAATAGAAATTCAAAGCTTTCACAATCCAGATAAGTGATCTATGTAACCCAGGATATTCGTTAGCAATATTACTTCCAGATTTAATACCTCTTCTATTATTACCATAACCCGAACAACTACCACATGGGCATGAAGCTTTGTTCATAAAACTACTTACTGGATATTCATAGTAAAACTTATCAAGTGCCGCTAAAACACTTCCACAAATTTTGCCCGTTTCAGGAACGCCCATATAATCTTTTTGGAATTGTCTAATACATTTGGCAGTTAACTCAGTGAATTCATCGCTTGGTAAAGCCCCGCCAAAACCAGCTAAACGAATATTGATTTCTTGTATTAATTCACTCTTTCCACTTGAAATACATTGAGGATCAGTTTTACACATATTGGGGGCTGATGTTTTTGGGGTCCCACTTTCTTGACTTCTATCCTCTACCGTCAAAATTTTGACAGCTGAATCTACCGTTTCAGTAATAGCCTTCTTACCATCTTCGTAAACTTTGTTCAGCCACTCTTTTGCCTCATTCGTTAAGCCACTAAAGCCGTCGTTTCTTTCGGTACTCGATGTGCTTGTTTGTTGCTTTTTTGGAGAAGGTTTAGATTGCTTTATGGGTTTGGGTTTATCTTGAATACTCCTATCACCTGTAGCTGGTATATTAACAGGCAGCTTTAAAATTTGCCCAATATTTAGTCTATCTGGATTCTTTAACTGATTTAATCTTTCCAATGCTCTAACAGTAGTTCCATTTGCTTTAGCAATTGCAGTTAGCGTCTCACCTTTTCGTACTACATGAGTTTTTCTTCTATATACACCAGCAGCACCTTGATTATTGAGTGTTTTCAAATCCAATAGCACTTTGGGACTTGCGATAGTGACCAGCATACGATCTTTTGACATCACAAAACTTTTAACATTCAGCATCATTCCATTAAACATACTTTTGATATATACATCTAAGCTAGTGCCTTTATCTCTACTAATCTCAACAATACAACCAGCCGAATTTGTTGCTCCCGCAGCTATTAGTTGACCTGTTTTTTTATTTTTAACCTGATATTGAACTTTAGAAATAGGATTCCCAAATATATCTACTAGTTTAATAGTTACTAATGATTTCCTAGAGTTTGTCATAACTTAGACCGTATATTATTTATTATTATCTTTAAAATTTAGGGTTGCTCTATTTGAACTACCTAAAAAATCTTCTTCATCAAAGCCATCTATTGTTATTCCCCATTCTTCATCAGGGCCAATAAGAACTTGTATTTTTGAGGGATCTGCTGTGTTTATCTTGCCAGTTCGACCGTGCTCATCAATTTGACCTGAAACAAAAGAATTGGTGTCTGGTATAAATGCTTTATAACTCAGTTTACTAAAATCACTTTCCCAAAATAAATCATAAATGTCTAACTTATTGCTGAATAAAGGTGTATTTGGTAATTGCGGAAACTCATAAGAAATATTGGCTCCACCCGTAAACAAATGCTGCCCTGCCTTACTCTCAAATTTTCCACCCGTCGTGCTAAATACTCCACTAGCATTAATCTTGAGTTGCGAGCCACCTGCGGTCAGTACAATTTCTTTAGGGCTCGTAATTTCAATTTTATCTTCGGTTGAAATAAGCTTAATCACCTTACGTGCAATAGCTTCAATCGCATCATCTTGCGCTTGTAATTCAACTTTACCTTTAGCTGCGAACGCTCGAAATCCTTTCTGTGCAGCAAACAAACTGATCTTGTCTTGAGCATGCCCTACAATATTTTTTTGCGCACTTAAATTAATTGAACCCTGTGCACTCTCCGCAATATCTTGTGATGCTTGAAGAATAATGTCCTCAGGCGTTGTTAATGCAATCCCATTGGGTGAAGCCAAAAGCATGAGCGCCTGTCTAAATAAACGCCCTTGCTCTTGTTTTTTTTGATCAGAACTATTTTCTAATCCTTGAGTATATCCCTCCATAAAACCTGTCAGTGTGCTTAAGGCTTTTATTGGATTAATATCATCTTTTTTGTTTGCACCACCAAAACCAGTGCATAACACAAGCTGATCTTCCATATTCAAGTCAACGCTCGAAATTGCTTTACTCACATCTTGAAGTGCTTGAAATGGGTTATCTTTAATCCCATTTTTAATACTTTCAAATTTCCTCTTTATCGCCTCAGAACCATATTCTTGTACGTTATCAATAAATTCCTTGAGATTATCAACCGCTTCTTGAGCATGCTCAAAGTAACTATTAAACTCATCTACAATACCAGCAGCATTACCACCTAAAGTACCAATATCCTTAATAAAGCCACCACAATCTTTCAATGCATTTACTGGATCCTTCGCTATTCCCTCTTTAAATAAACTCACTGTAGACTGCAAAGCTTGAGCACTACTTTTGATTTCTAATGATTGAATAAATTTAGGTAATCTACTAATTACATTTAATGCATCCGATTGTTGTTTTACTGCAATTTCACTGAGCACTTTCATACTCTGCTCACTCTGACTCAACAATGATTGAGCCTGTGCAGCTTCAAGATGGTCAGCAATTGCTTTTTCTTGTGCATAAGTCGTAATGAGCATTCCTTTCCCTGCACGAACAGCACCATAAGCATCAGTTCTCAGCTCAAATCCTTCTCCACGTCCATCACTTTTCTCCTTATCCTTAGGATGACTCAAATTACCCAGATTCAATTGAGTTGCCGCATGACTACTTTGCAACTGAGTACTAATTTGTCCTGTCGTATCATCAAATCGGAGTTGGTTAAATCCAGAACCACCAACTTCTGCCGTGCGAATTCCACTGAGTTTTTTTGTATCAGGTAACTGCCCCTTAACATCAAACATGGTTTGATGACGTTCAGCCTCATGTAAACGCCCAACAACGAAAGGTCGATCAACATTTCCATCAAAGAAGTCAATGACTACAATTTCACCTATACGTGGATGGAATCTTGATCCATAACCCTCCCCAGCCCAAGAGGTTAAAACATCAACCCATGCAGAGTCTGTATCATTATCATTCGCCCCTGCCCCACCATCATGTTGATGGTCATCATTACGTGTAAATACGAAGCGAACCTTAATACGTCCCCATTGATCCACATAGATCGTTTCACCTTCAGGTCCAACCACTTTTGCCCGTTGAGGATAAGCAACTGGACGATGTTTCAATGGATCATATTCTGGAACAATAGGTATAGCTCGGCGCACTAAACTCAGTTCTGTAGATAAACGCTCATCTGTTTTTGTCTTTTTCCAACGACTTAAATCAATTAATGTTTCAATTTGATTATTTAAATCTTTAGGTAAATTATTTTGATTAAAAAAATGTTTTCCTAAAATAATAAATTGGCGATCTGCCCCTTGATGTTGATCTATTTCTGGATGACCCATAAATTCAAACCAATACCCAACATTGGCATCTCGAACGCTACTCACCGCAGTAAAGTATTTAGCCTGCAAATCTTGGTATTGATTGAGTTGTGTATTCAGTTTTTGCAGTTGTGAATTGTTTGATGGAGTGGCTTGATCTTCACCTTTTAAATCAGCAATCCAAGCAGGACTCACAGTCCATGCTTGTTCTAGACTTAAGGTTTCATTGTCCAACTGGTCACTATGTTGATGAGCACTGAGTTGATAATCATCTTGATCTTGCGCAAGTATATCGCCCTGCCAACGTTGTACCTGAATTGCTGTAGATTGTATTGAGCGTTGAGCAATAAAGCTGGTAATCGTATCAAAACGTTCTGTTGCATGACTGCGATGGAATCTGAGCGTGCGTCGATCTAAAGGCTCGTACTGACTATTTTCATCTATTAGCCTTAATTTTTGTGATTGAATTTCTTTCACTGAGAATGGCACAGTTTGATCTGTCTCATCAATCAACCAATTAATGCCTTCACTCCGCCATAAGCGTGTTAGAAAATCATAGTCTGATTCGTTGGCTTGCATCACAAATGGACGTATATCATATGATGCTTTTAAACCCGCCGTTGACAGACTCAAAGCGGCACTAAATAACACGCTTTTCGTCTGCCACTCTTTAAAAATAATCTCAGTGATATCAACCACGGATTTGTTCATAAATACGCGACTGTTACGGCGTTTGTGCCAAAGTGAAGTTGCATCTTCAACAGTCAACTTATATAAGGTCAACGCTCCATCACTTTGACCATGGCTCACCCCTGTCACAATCCCAGTAGTCCGAGCTAATTTTCCAAGATCCGTAACTTGATCGACAGCCACTAAACAACCAATGAATTGCTTAAGTTGTAAATGCGCATTCGTCGATAAGCATAATACTTCAGCTTTTAAGCCTTGATTAATAAAGTGTTGACCCTGAATTCGTTGAATGAAAACTTGGCTATCTAATATTGGATTAGAAAATTTAATATGTAACGCGCGCTTTTGCGGGCTCAGACCCAAGCCTTCTATAATTGAATTGATATTATTGAGCATAGAATGATTAAAGCTATTATTATGATTTTTGAAAATTGTAGCGTATTCCGCTCAATCTTGCTTTTAAATATTGTAATTATTCTAAACAAAAAAATAGGAACCAACGCATTGATTCCTATTTATTTCCAATCAATTTATATTGAAAATTCAAGTTTTTTAAAATGGAATTCGCTTATAGCGGCGATATTCAGGTTTCCAGAAATTATCTTCAATACTTTTTTCGATCAGCTCATCACTCAATGGCAAAGCAACACCATCCTCAATTGCCGCTTTTGCAACCTTAAACGCGATGATTCGGGAGACTTTCTGCAAATCATTGAGATCAGGAAGTAAGTCGTCGTCAGGGTTTTGCAATTTTGGAGAGCAATCTGCTAACGCCATACTTGATGCCATCAGCATATTATCTGTAACACGCGTTGCCTGCACAGCAATCACCCCTAAGCCAATCCCTGGGAAAATATAAGAGTTATTACACTGAGAAATATTGTGTAGCTTATCTTGATAATTAACTGGCATAAATGGACTACCAGTTGCAATCAAAGCGCGACCGTCCGTCCACTGAATAATATCTGCTGGTACGGCTTCTACACGCGACGTTGGATTCGACAATGGCAATACAATAGGATGCTCGCAATTGGATGCCATAGTTCGAATAATTTCTTCAGTGAACAGACCCGGTTGTCCAGAAACACCAATCAACACAGTCGGGTGTGCATTTTTTACAACATCTAGCAATGAAATGATGCCTTCCGCATCAGCCCACGCGGATACATTTTCTGAACTTTGAACCAGTTTACGCTGAAAATCTAAAAGGTTTGGTTGATTATCGGTCAATAATCCAAAACGATCGACCATATAGATTCTTGATCTTGCCTCAGCATCACTCAAACCTTCAGCCACCATTTGCGCAATGATTTGCTCAGCGATACCACAGCCCGCTGAACCAGCACCCAAGAATGCCACTTTCTGGTCACGTAATTGCTTTCCTGCAGCACGACTTGCTGCGATTAAGCTGCCGACTGCAACAGCAGCAGTGCCTTGAATATCATCATTAAAACAACAATATTGATTACGATATTTTTCCAGCAATGGCATTGCATTTTTTTGAGCAAAATCTTCAAATTGAATCAAAGCTTTTGGCCAACGGCGTTTAATCGCACGAAGTACGTCATCCACAAAGTCATAGTATTCATCGCCACTAATACGAGGCTGATTCCAACCTAAATAAATTGGATCATTTAGCAACTGTGCATTATTGGTTCCTACATCCAATGTAATGGGTAATGTATACGCTGGGCTAATACCACCACATGCGGTATAGAGAGATAATTTTCCGATTGGAATTCCCATCCCACCAATCCCTTGGTCACCTAAACCAAGAATGCGTTCACCATCTGTGATTACAATGACTTTGACGTTGTTCTTATTCACATTTTGTAAAATATCGTCAATGTTGGCACGATCAGGATATGAAATAAATACACCACGATGACGGCGGTAAATATCAGAAAATCGTTGGCAAGCCTCACCTACCGTTGGGGTATAAATAATCGGCATCATCTCTGATAAATGATTTTCTATGAGGTGATAAAACAAAGTCTCATTGGTGTCTTGTATATTTCTCAGATAAATATGCTTATTAATGTCGTCATGAAATGACGTAAATTGTTGATATGAACGTTGGTGTTGCTCTTCAATCGTTTCAATCACATGAGGCAGCAAACCGTTTAGATTAAAACTCGCTCGCTCCTCCTCAGTGAACGCAGAGCCTTTATTAAGAAGAGGTAGTTCAAGCAAAGTAAAGCCAGCATAAGGGGTATAAAGAGGGTGTTTTACTTCAGTGTGTTCAGTTGTCATCTCTAATCTCATGGATCAGGCCTAAATTCAGACCTTTTTCATTTCATTTTTACCATTTATTTAAGAAATAGCTTAAGCCGAAATGAAGACAAATGTATATTTATAAAATTGATAATAATATTGGCAGTATTTTTAAATTTTATAACTTCAATCCATCATTCTATTGATAGAAAATTAGATAAAACTGTCACATTTCAAATGTATTATTCATGTTTATTAACTTTTTTTTGCAAACTAATCTGAACGATTCAGCTAATATCGGATTCAATCGTATTTTTACTTCATTATTAGACCCACATGAAAATTACAGCTAAAATTGCCATTTTGCCATTAACTATTATTTCACTGCTAAATGTAACGGGTTGCCAAACCATCACTGACACGACCTCAAAGGTCGGTGATAAAGCACTTTCAATGGTGGGTTTAGCACGCGCCGATAAGACCCCTGAAATTGATAAAAAAGGCATTGTCGATATTAGTAAAACAACACTCGAGCAAATTGAGAAACTTAAACAAAATATGCCGATTGGTCAGTGGGTATATATCGAAAATGACCTTCAAGGAATTTATGACTTACAAAACAAAGCAGTTGATGGTCACATGCTGTTCCTGCGCTTAAATTGTAAGAATAGTGTCCAAAAACCAAGTCTCAGCATACAAAATGCGGAAGGATCAGAAATTTTAAATAGTCTTCAGCCTGAAGTTGGAACGATCCAAGTACTACTCGACAATAAGAATTACGGAAATCCTTTTAGTTTGGCGAATCAAAAAAAATTAGCGACATTTCAAACTGCTGCTCAAAAAGCCAAAACCATTAAAATCTTCCATGCATCTAAGTTATACACTTTCCAAAATGGTAAAGCAGAATTACTAAATAAGCCTGTCACGTGTATGGCTTAATTTCGAGTCATAAAATTGCCTGATTTCTATTTAAATTCACATTAAATGAGATAAAGACAATCAGGCTCAATTCAATCATCGATATGCATTAGATGTAAAAGATTAATTTCATCATCGTTAATTCTGCAAATAGCGCATAGTGATTAAAAAAACTGATTTTATTATTTTTTATGTCGGATAAGTTTTATTCAACGCAAATCTGCTTCGCTAATGAGCGCTAAATTTGCTATATTTGTCGTTTTTCTGCGACATTAATTTTTCGATAAATTATGAATACGGCAATACAAGCAGCTCTCGATCATGCAGTGCAATCTCTTCAAGCTGAAGGGGTCCTCCCATCTGACTTTAACAACAGCGGAAACTTAACGCGAACCAAAGACCGAAGCCATGGTGACTTCGCTTCGAATATCGCAATGATCGCGTCTAAAGCTGCAGGTATGAAGCCTCGTGATTTAGCAGAAAAAATTCTTGCTGCACTGCCAGAAGTTGCGGATATCAGTAAAGCGGAAATCGCTGGTCCTGGTTTTATCAACTTTTTCTTGAATGCAGACCAACGTTTTGCTGTTCTTGATGCTATTCAGGCACAAGCTAATGATTTTGGTCGTACACAAGTAAATGCTACGAAAAAAATCCAAGTTGAGTTTGTCTCTGCGAACCCGACATCAAGCTTACATGTGGGTCACGGTCGTGGCGCAGCATATGGCATGACGGTTGCGAATTTACTTGAAGCAACTGGTGCTACAGTGGATCGTGAATACTATGTGAATGACGCTGGTCGTCAAATGGATATTTTAGCGACGTCTACTTATCTACGTTACCTTGAGTTAACTGGTCAAACATTAGTATTCCCTAAAAATGCTTACCAAGGCGACTATGTCAAAGAAATCGCACAAAGCATTATTGATCAAGACGGCGATGTATATGTTCGCCCTGTAGCTGATGTTTATAAAGATGTGCCAGAAGATGTGCAGTATGCTGAAGAACTTGATGCCGAAGGTAACAAGGTTGTAATTTCTGGCGATAAAGAAAAACACATTGATGGTCTAATTTTTAACTCGCAGACGTTAATAGGTGAAGGTTATCGCGTTTTTCATCAAGCTGCGTTAAAAGCAATTCTTGATGATATCAAAGATGATCTTGGTGAATTTGGTGTGACTTTCAACCAATGGTTCAGTGAAGCATCATTGACTGAAAAAATTGAAGAAGCATTACAAACACTTGATCAACGCGGCTTCCTCTATGAGAAAGATGGCAACATTTGGTTCAAATCAACAGAATTTGGTGATGAAAAAGACCGTGTTGTAAAACGTCGTAATGGCCAAACCACTTACTTCGCTTCTGACATTGCTTACCATCTGAATAAACTTCAGCGTGGTTATACTGACATTATTGATATTTGGGGTTCAGACCACCACGGTTATATCGCACGTGTAAAAGCGGCGATTGATGCGATGGGATATGACTCAAAAAAACTGACTGTGTTATTAGTACAATTCGTCAGCCTATGGCGCGGTGGTGAGATGGTTCAAATGTCATCTCGTTCAGGTCAATTTGTCACATTGCGTGATCTACGTAAAGAAGTCGGCAACGACGCTGCTCGCTTCTACTATGTCATGCGTAAGTCTGAACAGCACATCGACTTTGATCTAGATCTCGCGGTTTCTCAAAGTAAAGACAATGCGGTGTATTACATTCAATATGCTCATGCACGTATTTGTCGTATGCTAGAAAAAGCAAGCAGCTTGAACATCAACTTCGATGCGACCACTGCGCGTGGTTTTGCCGCAAAGCTTGAATTAGAAGCTGAAACTGAAATCTTAGCAAAACTTGCAGCATACCCTGAAATTATTGCACGTGCTGCAAACAGCCATGAACCGCATCAAGTAGGTAACTACTTAAAAGAACTTGCAGCATTGTTCCATGGTTGGTACAACGAAAATAAAGTACTCGGTGATGATGCTGATCTGACCCAAGCACGTTTGTTGTTATCGGTAAATGTTCGTCAAGTCTTGAAAAATGGTTTAGAGCTTTTAGGCGTTTCTGCACCTGAAAGCATGTAAGTCATCGAAGGTGAATCTTTTTAAAAGATTCACCTCTTTAGACTTTTATTATTGAAAAAAATGAGATAAAAACTCCATGTGATGGTAATCCAATTTTCCATTGCATGATCTTAAAATAAGAGAGGTTTCCAAGTGTTTGGAAAAACGCAGCGTGGTGTATCAGAAAGACCTAACAAACCTAAACAACCATTAATACCAAAATGGTTAGGTATGCTTGTTCTGATTTTAATTGTACTGAGTTTTGCCGTAGCCTTAATGCTATGGAAACCGTGGGCGCCAGTCCAACCCAAAAGCAATGATATTCAATCTGAACATTATCAAGAAGATACGAATAAAGATTATCGCTTCTACGATTTATTGCCTCAACAACAAGTGACTCCAATCCCCGATCAAGCTGTACCTGAAAATCAGCAAGTGAACACCGCACCTGTCATCGTGGAAGCACCTGTGGTTGCTGATGCTACAACGACAGAGGGTGAACTGATTGAAAATGCAGAACCTCAACCCGTAGCGAGTAGCTACCTTTTACAAGTCAGAAGTTATCCAGATCCAGATAGTGCTGATGCACGTCGTGCTGAAATTATTCTCAACGGCTTATCTGCAGATGTCATTAAAACCACGGAAGGCGGTCAAACCTGGTATCGGGTTGTCTCTGGACCTTATGACTCTCAAGAAGCTGCTGTCATCGCTCAGCAAACCCTACAACACAGCGGTATTGATTCAATCGTTGTAAAACGATAATCATAAAAAAGGATGCGATTAGCATCCTTTTTTAGTCTAGAGCAAACCTAAAATTTTGCTAAGTAGCGTTGGATAAAAGAAATACACTCTGACGCATAAACTTTAGCTAAATCATGTTGTCCGTTCGGGATCACATTCAGCTCTGAATACTTAAAAGCGTGATTTAAATACTCACCTACTGCGACAGGACTAATGTCATCATCTCCGCCCCAGATTAATAGTACAGGACATTCAATTTCAGCAAGCCGTTCATCTAATTTGGTTTCATCATCAATAAACCAGTGCGGCACTTCATATTCATTTTGATATTCTGCACGCCAATCTTTAACATGAAATGGTGTTAAATCAACGCCACCTGACGTAGCGACCAACACCAAACCTTGAATCAATTTTGGATACCTCAACGCCGCTTGAACAGCAATGACCCCACCCATAGATTGAGCGATCAGAATACTTGTGCGCTGAAGATGATCAAATACATAATCTTGTAAATCTGACATTGAATTTACATGTGGATGATCAGGATATTCACCAAAACTGGGATAAGCAATGATGTGCGTGTCGTACTCAGATTCAAAATGTGATTGAACAGGTTTCCAAAATGCAGTACTGCCAGATGCTCCGGGCAGGAAGATTAATTTCACTGCCTGATCTGCCATCTTAATCACCACCCTTGATGACCGCTCGCTGATAAGCAGGTCTTTGTTTTATGCGTTTTACATACGCATGAATGTTCGGATATTTTCCATTTAAGCGCTCATCCATCGCGATTAAGGGAAAACTCATTTGGATATCTGCAAATGAAAACTGAGATATAAAAAATTCATGTTGCGCCAAATGCTGTTCTAAAAATTCAATATGTTCAGCGAGACGCGGTTGTATAAATCCATCAGTCACCCCATCAATAATTTTATTGGCAATTGGTCGAATCACAAAAGGTACTTTAGGAGGTACAAACGAGAGAACTAAGGTCATCACTAAAAGTGGCATTAATGAGCCTTCAGCGTAATGCATCCAATACTGATATTGTGTTAAGTCCGGCTGTGACTGGGGTTTAAATTGATGCTGAGTATCATAGCGATCTGCCAGATAGTCTAAAATCACCGCCGATTCTGCGATCACTAAATTATCATCAGTAATCACTGGTGATTTCCCCAAAGGATGAACCTTCTTCAATTCTGGTGGAGCGGCGTAAGTTGGCAATCTTTTATAATGTTGAATTTGGTATTCAGCACCCAACTCTTCTAGCGCCCAAATAATTCTTGAAGAACGTGATTTTTCTAAATGATGTAATGTCAGCATAAGACCACCTAATTTTATTTCTCTCTATATAGCCATTTTGAATAAAAAAAAGACATCCTGCTTTACACAAAATGTCTTCTTTTTAGCTGTAAATTACAAAAATACAGAATGTTGATGCCTATTAAGTTGTCTATATTTAAATAATTGTTGTTTTAATTTCGACACTTCTGAGCATTGTTTTAGTAACTGGTGTTTTTTGGCACACATTTAAAACTTTTTCTTGTAGCGCTTCATCCAAGTTAGTTTTAAAACTTAAACGACGCTCAATCCATTCCTGCCCTTCCTTATTGGCTTTAAAATCTGCCTCGACACTAAATTCGCCTAAATCCAGTCCTTTATGCTCAGCATACATCCGTAATGTAATCATTGTGCAGGAAATTAATCCTGAACAAATAAAATCATACGGTGCAGGCCCACGATCTAAACCTTGGAATGATTCAGGTTTATCGGTGAGAAATGTGTGCTGACCAGATTGAATTTCACCACCCCATTTTTCAGGTAGTGTGGTGACCTTTGCATTTGCGATCGTTGCCATTTTATTTTCCTTCTTTGTCTTATTATTTAGATGGACGCATGCTATCAGGCAATATCGGAGCTTTCAAACGCTCGCCTTGGTATGATGGAATTGACCCAAAACGTGGATCTTCTGCTATCCATTGATCACGTGCAATTTTGATTTCTTCTTGCGTACGTCCAACGAAATTCCACCATAATAAAATTGGCGACTCAAATGGCTCACCGCCCAAAAGCAGTACACGACTCTTGTCATGGATTTCTACTTCCACATATTCTAGCCCTGGCTCTAAAATCACCATATTGTCTTCATCTAAATGATGACCATTAATAGTTGCTGTACCTTCAAGCGACATGAATCCATATTCATACTTTGGATTTAAAGGTAAACGTGCCTTTGTGGCTGCTTGCGCAAATAAATCAACACCTAAAAGCTCAGTATGTACTTTGACTGGTGATACTGTATTTAGATACTCACCGACCAATACCGTAAATTCGATACCTGACTGATTGACGACGGGTAATTCTGGATAGTGGTTAAAAGCTGGATCGATGGTAAGTTTGTCATCAGGCAATGCAATCCAAAGTTGTGCAGCATGCATTTTTGTTTCATTCGCTGGCGCGACTTCAGTATGTGAAATACCTCGACCTGCTGTCATGAGGTTGACTTGCTTGGGCTGAATCAGCTGATCTGTTGTCCCTAAGCTGTCGCTATGCAACATGGTCCCTTCAATCATCCAAGTAAAGGTTTGAAGACCAATGTGTGGATGTGGTCCAACATCTAGACCTTGTCCAGCTTCAAATGTCACAGGACCTGCATGATCTAAGAAGCACCATGCGCCAATCATACGCTTATGGCGACTTGGTAAAGCGCGTTTGATCACTGTTCCTTGACCAATTTCTGCACGGCGCAGTGGAAATTCCTGAATAAATTGGTTGGCGTGCTTTTCACAGTCTTCTGAATGAGACAATTCGGTATAAGTATTATTGGTCATGTTGTTATCCTAAAAGTTTGGCAAATGGCTATCTTTGTTATAGATATTAACAAGGTCATGCAAATTGAACCACCTTAGACTTAATACGCTGAATACTATAGGTAGGACAATTAGAGTTTTGTATGTATTAAAAATAGAATGCTTGCCCGCCCTTGATTTAATTGTTTTGGAAATAACTGCGATAAAGGATACTCATGCTCTAATGTATAAATAATTTTATCCAATCCAAATTGATCTGCTGTTAGATCAACTATATATCTACTTCTTACATTTAAAAGCCAAGCATGACTTTCTGTTTCCTTTATATTTTTTCCTAAAATATATTGAAATTCACCTTATCCTTTAGATTCTAAGTAAGTAGCAATCAAATTGCTTGCCTTGCCACAACAAGAGTTTGGGAAATTTCTTAAAACAACGTTATTTGGGCTAATGACTTCCTATGCTTTACGTATTTTGACTAATTCTTCAAACATAGAATTCTTCTGAATTAAATTTTAGATAATAAATAGAAAGGACGCCTAAGCGTCCTTTTTTATTGGATGTACCTTTTCAGGTACTGCCGCTCACGCAGCGCTTGGGGTAATTCAAGCGGACAGCCATGCTGTCCGAAATCCCTCACTGCCGCGAGCATAGCTCTTGGCGTAATTTAGGCAAGAAACGTTGTTTCTTGAAAGCCCTAAATTACTCCCATTCAATCGTAGCTGGTGGTTTAGACGATACGTCATAAACAACACGTGAAACTTCTGCAATCTCGTTCATGATACGCGTCGAAATTTTATCAACAAGATCATAAGGGAGATGTGCGAAACGAGCCGTCATAAAGTCAACCGTTTCAACCGCACGAAGTGCAATCACCCATGCATAACGACGACCATCACCGACTACACCCACAGATTTTACTGGTTGGAATACAGCGAATGCTTGTGCAGTTTTGTCATACCAACCACTTGCACGAAGTTCTTGCATGAAGATGTCATCGGCTAAACGAAGAATGTCAGCATACTCTTTCTTCACTTCACCCAAGATACGAACACCAAGACCTGGTCCTGGGAATGGGTGACGATAAAGCATCTCAAATGGTAAACCTAAAGTCGTACCTAAACGGCGTACTTCATCTTTAAATAAATCACGAATTGGCTCAACCAATTCAAAAGCGAGATCTTCTGGTAAACCACCCACGTTATGATGTGATTTTATCACATGCGCTTTACCTTGTTTGCTTGCAGCAGATTCAATCACATCAGGATAAATCGTACCTTGCGCAAGGAAGTTTACACCGTCAAGCTTACGTGCTTCTTCAGCAAATACTTCGATGAACTCACGACCAATGATTTTACGTTTTGCTTCAGGATCAACTTCACCTGCCAAAGCATCAAGGAAACGTTGTTCAGCATCAGCACGAATCACACGGATACCCATGTTTTTCGCAAACATTTCCATCACTTGATCCCCTTCATTTAAACGAAGAAGACCATTGTCAACGAATACACATGTCAATTGATCGCCAATTGCTTTGTGAAGCAATGCAGCCACAACAGATGAATCTACACCACCTGAAAGACCAAGAAGAACCTTCTGATCACCAATCTGTTCACGTAATTGT
Source organism: Acinetobacter sp. ANC_7512 (assembly GCF_056779935.1). Classification (NCBI taxonomy): domain Bacteria; kingdom Pseudomonadati; phylum Pseudomonadota; class Gammaproteobacteria; order Moraxellales; family Moraxellaceae; genus Acinetobacter; species Acinetobacter sp. ANC_7512. The sequence goes on from NZ_JBWYIX010000012.1 coordinate 47,872, forward strand.
TCAACACGCAAATCAATGATGTTTTCAGAATTCCATAGGCTACGGCAACCACAGATCTTTTGTACAAAGTTCTCAAGTAACTCTTTACCTTTAGCAGTATGGGTTACTTCAGGGTGGAACTGGATACCGTAGAAACGACGAGCTTCGTCAGACACCATTGCCACTGGGCAGCTTGGTGTACTTGCAGTAATTTGGAAACCTTCTGGAATTTGAGTCACTTTATCGCCATGACTCATCCATACTTTCAATTTGTCTGCTGAATCTTCAAGATCGCCAATTAAAGCATCACGTACTTTAATATCGACTTCAGCATAGCCAAACTCATGAACTGTACCCGGTTCAACTTTACCGCCCAACTGAGCAGACATCGTTTGTAAACCGTAACAAATACCCAATACTGGTACGCCTAAGTTAAACACAACTTCTGGCGCACGTGGGCTGCCTTCAACGTGAACACTCTCAGGACCACCTGAAAGAATAATCCCTTTTGGATTAAATGCGCGGATGTCCTCTTCCGACATATCAAAAGCATACATTTCAGAATATACGCCTGATTCACGTACACGACGTGCGATCAATTGGCTATATTGAGAGCCGAAATCCAAAATCAGGATACGATCTTCGGTAATTTGAGTATTGGTAGTCATGATAACAACTATGAAAGGCTAACGAAGGATTAGCGCGCTATTCTATCATTTTTATTAAGCTTTCGCACACTATTCAAATCTCTCTATATTTCAATACATTATTATTAAATAATGTCTTTTTATTCAACAATTTCAGTCGATTGCTTTGATCATACAAGCTTTGGCGTTACATTCAGATCACGATGCAGCAGGTGAATAATTCTCTCATTTCACCTGCATTGCGTATTCGTCATTTATTTTTCAAAACGCTGATCCACACTCCATTGACCTGCACCATGCAATACGAGAAAGATTAGACCACCCGCCATAGCAAAGTTTTTCATGAAATGTATCGAATCTTCAGGCGTACCATGAAAAATAAATGCGGTAACTAAACTGAAACCAGCTAAAGCTGCTGCAAATAATCGTGCTTGCACCCCAAACAACAGTGCTAAGCCTCCCCCCAGTTCAACCAAAATGGTTATTGGCAATAATGCACCTGGCACACCCATCGCTTCCATATATCCAACTGTCGCGCTATAACCTGCGAGTTTGCCCCATCCCGCCACAATAAAGATATATGCTAAAAGGACACGTGCGACGAGGGTTAAAGTTGCATGCACTGTGAGTTGAGCAACAATTTTTTGAATCACTTGATTTGGATTAAACATTGGGCTGACCTATCTATGTTTTGTTTTTGGTAATGACTCTAGATTAGTAGCTTTTATTTTTAGGATATATAATCAATATAAAGAATCAGCGTTGCATAATCAGAACAATCATTCACCTATAATTTAAATCAATTGACTACTGACATCAGCGCCGTTGGCTGTTAGCATTTGAACACATTTTTGCTCAGTTCACCCCTCATGGATTTAATCGATTTTATTCTGCATGTAGATGATCATCTACTTGAATTTATTACCAATTATGGCATTTGGATTTACGGAATTTTATTCCTGATTATTTTCGTAGAAACGGGCTTGGTGGTCATGCCTTTTCTACCCGGGGACAGTTTACTGTTTGCAGCAGGTGCTTTAGCAGCCTCAACAGGTGCAATGGATCCGTGGCTTTTGGGCGTCTTGTTATTCACGGCAGCAGTATTGGGTGATACCTTAAATTATCATATTGGAAAATATATCGGACCACGTGTTTTTGAGATTGAATCTCGATTTATCAATAAAAAACATTTGGTTTATACGCAAAAATTCTTCGAAAAACACGGCGGTAAAACCATTATTTTTGCGCGTTTTGTCCCATTCGCGCGTACATTTGCACCCTTCGTCGCTGGTGCAGGAAGCATGAACTACAAATACTTCATTACTTACAATGTCGTTGGTGCTTTCTTGTGGATTTCTTCGTTTATCACCTTGGGTTACTTGTTCGGTAATATGCCGATCGTGAAAGACAATTTCACCCATTTAATTTTCGGAATCATTATTCTAAGCGTATTGCCGGGGATCATTGGCTTTATTCGCCACAAGTTTTTCCCAAAGAAAAATCCCGAAATGATGTAATGATCTTAGACTTCAAAAAGCAGATTCTCCACCAAGAATTTGCTTTTTTTATCACTACAAAATATTGAATGGCTTAGAAAAATCCAATAATGACAGGTAACATACTGAGCATAAGTAACATGGCAGAACCTTTGTATAAGCGATCTGCGCTGACCACCGTCTGATTCCCTGCCAAGACTTTACGACCAAAATACATCCAAAATAAAGCACATGGAATTAAACATAAGGTGAATACACCCAAAACTAAAAAATAGTTTTGAAAAGAATCCCAAGTCCATGCTGGAAAAATACCAACTGCAAACAAAATAGATTTTGGATTTTTCAGAGTCGATTTAAAAAGATGACTGCGACTCATTCGAATGTTTTTTTGGCTCAATTGCTTAAGGTGTGAAGCTTTCCATAAATGAAAAGCCATCCAAATCACATAAACTGCACTCACCAAATGTAAGATATGAATCAGCATCGGCCAAATTGGTAGGGTTAAATGCACCAACAGTGCCCAAATGCTAATGCCGTAGATATAACCCAGTAATTCAAGAGGTACGAAATAGAATGCTTTTAATACGCCATGGTGATGTGCTGCGCTAGCCAATAATGCATTGGTTGGACCGGGAATAAGTAATACCGCGAACACTGCAAAAATATAAAGCCAACTTTCTACCATAGATTAAAATCAGAGATTTAGAGGAGGCACACCTTAAACGAAAAACGAATTTAAAGACAAGTTTTTAAAGTGAAGGAATGATGAATGTCGCGTCTATTTTCAGTTAATAATTTTATAAAATATTGATTTTAATAAATTTACATTGAAACATTTTGCTAAAAAAAAGCTGCTCAAGCTCAGTTTGAACAGCCCTTTTAAATTACTGAGCTTGCTGTTGACGCTTAGGAACATAAGGACAATTTTTAAATGTTGCCGCTTGTGAGATCGCATCTTGCTCACCATATAATCGCGACAATTCAGTATTTTTGGTATTCGATGACTGTCCCATATTGACGGAAACTGAAGGACCAAAGCCCCAACCGCCACGGCCCCAGCCACCACCAACACCTAGACCAACGCCAACACCTGTACGTTTAGGCGGTTGTACACCATTATTGATGTACTGCTGAATACGATTGAATTCAGCACCAAGTTGTACACAGTTCAATGCTTGATATTGCGTCGGAGAAACATAACTCGGTTTAACCGTTGTCGCACAAGCAGTCATCAATACAGCAACCGTACCGAATGCACTAAGTTGCATGACCATTTTCATCGCGCGTGAGTTCATACTCTTCTCAAATCTTATTTATTCTCGATTTCATTGAACAATGATTGGTAGGCCTGCGTCAATTTATGATCTGTATTTAAATAGATTAACGGCATATTTTTATGATGAGACTCTTTCATTAATACCGACGGTGGCAACATCGCATTGAGCACAGGTAGTTGTTCATCTCTAAGCTGCTGTACCACTTCACGAGGAAGCTTTGCTTGCGCTTGAAACTGGTTAACGACGATACCTTCAATTTCCAATCGATCATTATGATCATCTTGAGTTTCTATAATGTTTTCGATCAACGTGTTTAAGGCACGCTTAGAAAAGACATCACAATCGAATGGAATCAACACTCGGTCTGCTGCAATTAATGCCGACAAAGTAAAAAAATTAAATGCAGGCGGTGTATCGATATAGATCCGATCATAAGTCCCTGCTAGATGCTGAATCGCGTCACGCAGCTTATAAATTTTATGTTTGGATTCGAGACTATGCTCTAAAGCACCAAGCGAGGGACTTGCCGGCAAAACATCGAGAGATGGGAATGGTGACTGATGTATATAAGCTTCTAAGCCTTTATTTTTATTTTTGAGCAAATTTCCAATGGCTTGACCAATCAAACCTTTGCTGGACTGATTCGCCAATACACCTTCGAAAAAATTTTCAATATTGGGTTCTAGTGCAGGTTTATCGACATTATAAGTCGCATCATCCCCCAATAGATACTGACTAGAATTGGCCTGAGGATCGAGGTCAATGACAAGCGTCTTAAAACCCTGATGTGCACTGAGTGCAGCCAAGTTTACCGTAATACTGGATTTACCAACGCCACCTTTTTGATTAAACACCACACGTGTATGCATCATTCCCTCTAGGCTCAATTCATTCTATGAATCAAGTTTAACCTAGAGGGGTGAGAGCCTAAGCGATTGTGTCTAACAATTAACCGAAAGTTGGCTTAATCATCACGATGCCAATAATAGCCATAAATGCGACACAACTAATCAATACTCCCGCACGACGTTGAATTAACAGTACAGACGCATCTTGGCGATATGCTTTAATTAATGAAGATAACATCACGATCACTAAGACCACTTTGGCATAGAACCAAGGCTGAACTTGAAAATTATTCAAAGACAGTAAAATCAAGCCTGTCCCAATGACCAAAGTAAATGCCAAATGTTGAAGCGCAACATAAGCCTTACGTCCTTTCGGATTGGGTTGTTGATTTTCGACGCCAAAATATAAGGTTGTCGCACGTGCTAATACAGCAATGATCAACAAGAGCAAACTCGACATATGCACGATTTTAATGACTAAGTGTGTATCCATTGCAGCCACTCTCCTACTTTTAAAATTTAAGCTTTCGGTGCATGTGCACATTCAGGACTATTTGGCGCTTGACCAGTCCATTCAGTTGGCACATAAGCATGAATCGCCAAAGCATGAATCTTTCCTGGACTCAATAGGTCACCCGCCAGTGCATATACTTTTTGATGGCGTTGTACTAAACGTAAGCCTTGAAACACTTCACTTACAACAGTGACTTTAAAATGCGATTCTTTACCAGGGAAATAGCCACCATGACCTGATGACTCATTCACCACGTCCAAGTGCACAGGAGACAATTGTTGTAAACGTTCAATTAATTGTTGCTCTAAAGTCATGCTTACATTCCACACGCATTCATTGGTTGCCAGCAGTATACCGTGAAGTTTTAGAATAAAAAGTAAATAAACCACACAGCCATTGGATAGATGCGCTATGATGTTGAGCTTAAGACCTATCAAAAATTAAGCGAAATACATTGAAATGCTTTAATTTTATTCAATCACACGATATTTTTTTATAAAGTTGTTGACCCTGATTTTTCATGCTGTATTATACACGGCATGCGGGAATAGCTCAGTTGGTAGAGCATAACCTTGCCAAGGTTGGGGTCGGGAGTTCGAGTCTCCTTTCCCGCTCAAAATTTTTTCATTCAGTTTTTTCACTTAAAAAATTGATAGACTCCGCGGGAATAGCTCAGTTGGTAGAGCATAACCTTGCCAAGGTTGGGGTCGGGAGTTCGAGTCTCCTTTCCCGCTCCAGATTCAAAAAAGCCCTGATCAATATCAGGGCTTTTTTATTATTAAATTTTTATAAATTCAATTTTTTACATTCAATAAAGTTTCACTACATTTTTTCCAAAAAAATTCATCCACTTATGAGCGCTGCTTGATTTACAACCAACAATAAGCATCATAACGTAAATTAATTTACTGAATTTAAATGTAATTTTTCATCTCAACCCATGCCGTACTTAGATCAAAATCGCTATAATTTTCGTATTCAATTTGCTCAATAGATTAGAACCTTAACATGGAAAAATTAACCTGTTTCAAAGCCTATGATATCCGCGGAAAATTGGGCACAGAACTCAATGAAGATATCGCATACCGTGTTGGACGTGCTTATGGCGAAATTTATCAACCTCAAAAAGTGGTAGTCGGTTGCGATGTTCGCTTAACCAGTGAAGCACTTAAACAAGCTACAATCAATGGCCTGAATGATGCAGGTGTTGATGTTTTAGATTTAGGCATGACTGGGACTGAGGAAGTTTATTTCGGTGCATTCCATCTTGATGTGCAAGGCGGGATCGAAATAACAGCCAGCCATAACCCGATGGACTATAACGGCATGAAGCTTGTACGTGAAAATGCTCGTCCGATTGGTGCAGACTCGGGTTTAAAAGATATCCAACTTCTTGCTGAAAAAAATCAGTTCAAAGCAGTCGAAATTAAAGGCACAACTCAGCATTATAATATCTTGCCTGAATTTATTGATCATTTGATGACCTATATTGACCCTGCTAAAATCAAACCACTAAAACTCGTAGTCAATGCGGGTAATGGTGCAGCAGGTCATGTGATCGATGCGATCGAAGATAAATTTAAAACCTTGAATATTCCAGTCGAATTTATCAAAATTCATCATGAAGCGGATGGCAACTTCCCAAATGGTATTCCCAACCCTATCTTAGTTGAAAACCGTGCAAGCACCTCCGATGCTGTACTTCAACATCATGCTGACATGGGCATCGCTTGGGATGGTGACTTTGATCGTTGTTTCCTTTTTGATGAAAAAGGTCAATTCATTGAAGGGTATTACATCGTCGGTCTCTTGGCACAAGCCTTTTTACTGAAACAAAAAGGCGAAAAAATTGTGCATGATCCGCGTTTGGTGTGGAATACCTTCGATATTGTTGAACAGTATCAAGGTGAAGCTGTGCAATCGAAATCAGGCCACTCCTTCATTAAAGATAAAATGCGTGAACACAATGCAGTGTATGGCGGTGAAATGTCAGCGCACCACTACTTCCGTGATTTTGCCTATTGCGACAGTGGCATGATTCCATGGTTATTAGCAATCTCAGTTGTCTCTGAAACGGCAAAACCTCTCTCTGCTCTGGTTGAGGAAATGATTGAAAAGTTCCCTTGTTCTGGCGAGATTAACTTTAAAGTTGCGGACACAAAAGAAACCATTCAAAACATCTTTGATCATTTTGCTGACCAAAAACCCAAAATTGATGAAACGGATGGCGTCAGTTTAGATTTTGGTGCTTGGCGTTTAAATGTACGTGCTTCAAATACAGAGCCTTTACTCCGTTTAAATATTGAAAGCCGTAAAGACAAAAATCCAAAGCCGATGCAAGCTTATATCGATGAGCTCACTCAACTCATTCAGGCTTAAAACCGCATAAAAAATGGAGCGTTGTAACGCTCCATTTTTTTATTCACGATAGCCATTTGGATTTTGTTTTTGCCAATTCCAACTATCTGCCAACATATCTTCCAAATTCAATTTTGGCGTCCAACCCAATTCAGCAACTGCACGCGCATTATCTGCAAATGATGTTGCGACATCCCCTGCACTACGCGGTGAAAATTCGAAAGGAATCTCAATACCATTCACTTTTTCAAAGGTATTTTTAATTTGCAGCACCGAACAGCCATTGCCTGTCCCAATTCCAAGCACGACAGCCTTGTGCATTTAAACGATTTTCTAGTGCACATAAATGGGCATTCGCCAAATCCACCACATGGATATAGTCACGCACACCCGTGCCATCGACGGTATCGTAATCATTACCAAAAATTGATAGTTTTTCACGACGACCCACAGCCACTTGAGTCACATAAGGCATTAAGTTGTTTGGAATACCTTGTGGATCTTCACCAATTTGACCACTTTTGTGCGCACCGACAGGGTTGAAATAACGCAATAAAGCAATCGACCAACATGCATCTGCTTGCGCGAGTTTCTGCAATAACTGCTCAACGATCAGTTTGGTATAACCATAGTTATTACTTGGCATCCCTGTTGGCATTTCTTCATTGAGTGGAGAGACATTGGCTTCATCATAAACGGTTGCAGAAGAACTAAAGACCAACTTAAAGACTTGGGCACGTTCCATGGCTTTGACTAAGCTAATCGAGCCAGAAATATTATTCTCGAAATACTTCAATGGGATTTGCTGACTTTCCCCGACAGCTTTTAAACCAGCAAAATAAATCACGGCGTCAATCTGATGATCTTGGAAAATTTGATCCAAAATCGCTTGATCAAGAATATCACCCTCGATAAATTCTAAAGATTTAGAGGTTAAAGCTTGAACCCAATTCAAAGATTCTGGTGAGCTATTCGATAAATTATCCAGTACGACAACCTCATGCCCTGCATTGAACAACTCAACACAGGTAGGCGAACCAATCTAACCTGCACGACCCATCACTAAAACTTTAGACTTTATCTTTGCCTATCAATATTTGTATTAAACCTTGTGTCGACGCATCAAGCTTAGACAAATCGTTTTGTTCACCATTTAGAATCGGCAAGAGTTGATTGGCAATTTCTTTACCCTTTTCAACCCCCCATTGGTCAAAAGGATTAATATTCCAAATGACAGATTGCACAAACACTTTATGCTCGTACAAAGCAATCAACATACCCAAACTGTAAGGATTGAGCTCATCCATCAATATTGTCGTGCTGGGCTGATTACCTTCATATTGTTTATAGAGCGGTAAACCCTCAAGCTCTTGAGGATTTAAAGCATCATTGCCAAAAGCTAATAATCGTGACTGAGCTAAACAATTGGATAACGCGAGATAATGCTGTTGCTTGAGTGCCTCGGCATTATCCACATAGGTATATTGGTCACCGTTATAACGTTCAATGGGTGCTATAAAGTCACTACTAACCGCCTGTGTACCCTGATGCAGTAACTGATAAAAAGCATGCTGCGCATTAGGGCCGACTTCACCCCATACAATCGGGCAGGTATCTGACGTAGTTTTCTCACCATTGCGTTGCACAGATTTACCGTTGGACTCCATTTCCAATTGTTGCAAATACGCAGCAAAATATTTAAGTCGTCCATCGTAGGGTAAAACTGCATGGGTTTTCATTGCTAGAAAGTTAATATTCCATATTCCCAGTAATCCCATCAACACCGGAAGATTGTGTGAAAAATCGGTGCTTTGAAAATGCTGGTCAATCGCATAAGCCCCTGCGAGCAGTTGCTTGAACCCCTCCACGCCAATACTTAATGCAATAGGCAAACCAATACATGACCATAATGAATAACGACCACCCACCCAATCCCAAAGGAGCAGTTGATTTTCAAGGGAAATTCCCCATTCGGTCATTTTCTCAGGCTTGGTTGACACCCCAATAAAATGGTGTTTTAAAATGGTAAGCTCTTCACCCAATGCTTTTTCAAGCCACAAGCGCGCCGTTTGTGCGTTGGATAAGGTATCAATGGTGCCAAATGACTTGGAAGAAATAATAAACAGCGTCGTTTCAGGACGCAATTTATGCAGCAAGTCAGACAGCTGACTTCCATCCATGGTCGATACGAAATGCACATTCAATGGTTTTTGAGTGGTTTTCTTAAAATCTGATAGCGCATGGCTGACCATCAGTGGACCCAGATCCGATCCCCCCACCCCAATATTGACAACATCTTGAATCACTTCACCTGATGCACCACGATACTGACCCATATGTATCTTCTCAACCAAAGCATACATACGATCAAGTTGCTGATGTACTTGATTGGCGATCTGTGAATGTTCAGCATGATCTTGCGGCAAGCGTAATGCCCAATGCATGGCGGCTCGACTTTCGGTGTAGTTGATCCGCTCTTCAGAAAATAAGCGCTTAATCCAACCCGCTAAGTCACAGCTTTGGGCCAGATCAACTAAAGCATTAACCACAGAGCGATCAACACGCTGCTTACTATAATCAAAAATGAGTGGCTCGAAATGAATCGCACAATTTTGAAAGCGATTAGAATCTTGCTGAAAAAAATCACGTAAATGCTGACGAGTAATTTGTTTTTTTAAAAGCTCTAGATTAGAAAGCGCTTGTTCAACAGCGACTGAATTATATTCCTGATTTGGCTGTTCCATTAACGCCCTACTCCTTTATAAGCAAAGCCCTGCGACTTCAAATATTCAGGATTTAAAATATTACGACCGTCTAGAATTAAAGCATGTTGCATAGTTTTCTTAAGGATTTGATAGTTTGGACACCAATACTGTTTCCAGGCTGTGAGGATACAAAGCGCATGCGCATCATTTACTGCTTCATATTGATCTTGGCAATAAATTAAATCATCGCGCTGACCATATACCTTTTCAATTTCACTCAAGGCTTGTGGATCATGAAGTTTCACGATCACCCCTTGTGCCCATAAAGCTTTTAACATGGCATGAATCGGGGATTGTTGAATACTAGCCGTATTTTCTTTAAAAGAAGCCCCCCAAATCGTCACGACTTTGCCCTTAAGATCCCCTTGAAAATGATTCCATAATTTTCGAAAGAGGATTTCCTTTTGTTGTTCATTAATCTCCCAGACTTGTGCTAAGAGCTGACTCTTAACCCCGGTACCAGAAACAGTACTGGCCAATGTCTGTACATCATGAGAGAAATTTTCCCCGCCAAACCCTGCACTTGGGTATAAATAAGAAGGACCAATACGACTATCTGCCGCCAAGCCTTGGCGTACATGCTCGATATCAATGCCTAACTTCTCAGCGACAACAGCTAAATCATTGATATAACTGATTCTGGTCGCCAGCATGCCAGATACGCTTAACTTGGTAAATTCCGCATCTAACATTGGCATAAATAAATACTGTTGCTCACGTGGAAAGAGCGGTCGTAATAACTCTTGTAATACACGCTTAGCACGATCACTCTCACAACCAACGACCAGTTGTGAGGTTTGAGTCAGGCTACGTAATGCATTGCCCTCTTGGATTACATCTGGTACATACACCCAATCATCTTCAGGCAACAATTCAGCAAACTTTTGGGTTCCATGTAAACCCAATGTGGATGCATTAATCATTAATTTAGGATGACTGATTGTGCGTTGTTTGAGCGCTTTGAGTATTTGAATGCCTTGCAATTGCTCAGTCGGATTAAAACTAAAAAAATAGGCATCCACATCAAAGGGAATCGCTGCAAATGTGCAGTATTTTATTGCACCAGACTGATGTAATTTCTCAAGCAGCTGTTGTACAGATTGATCTTGAGCATATACCTGTTCCGATGCTGTTTTTTTTAAAAGATCACACCAGAAGACTTGATGGCCATATTCAGCCAACAATGCTGCCATAACCCCTGCATACAAGGTCTGACCAAATACTGCAATATTCATAGCGATACTCGTTTTAAAGTTTTAAGTCTTTAATCATGACTTTGAAAGCTTCACCTAAACTTGGGTGATCCATACCGTAATGCAATACCGCTTTTAAATAACCCAACTTACTTCCACAATCAAAAGTTTGACCCTTCATACGATAGGCTTCTACCACGTCTGTTTGTTGAAGCATCGCGATCGCATCGGTGAGTTGGATTTCATTGCCCGCACCTTTTGGTGTTTGTTCAAGCAATTGCATGATTTTCGCAGGCAAAATATAACGTCCTACCACAGATAAGTTCGATGGTGCTGTACCCACTGCAGGTTTTTCTACAATCCCTTGCATTTGGATACTTTGTCCCTCAAGCGGTGACTCAGCAACATCCACAATTCCATATTGATCGACCATCTGGTCAGGGACAGCTTCAACCATAATTTGTGATGCTTTTGATTCGTTATAACGCTGAATCATCAAGCTCAAGTCATTGGTTTCAGCTGTATCTTTTACTAACACATCAGGGAGTAGCACTGCAAAATCATCATCACCTACTACATCTTTTGCACAGAGTACGGCATGTCCTAAACCTAAAGGTTGTGGCTGACGCACACTGATCACGCTCACATGCGCGGGCAAAATTTCGGTAATTTCTTTGAGTAAATCAAATTTCTTTTTTTGTTCTAAGGTCGTTTCCAGCTCAAAACTACGATCAAAATAATTTTCAATCGATCCTTTTGAAGCGTGAGTGACTAAAATAATTTGTTCAATGCCCGCAGCAATCGCTTCTTTGACCACATATTCAATCGCAGGACGATCAACCACAGTGACCATTTCTTTAGGGATCGACTTGCTAGCGGGTAAAAAACGTGTACCAAGACCGGCTACAGGCAAAATTGCTTTCTTAATTGACATAATACAACTCTTCAAAATTTTGATAATTGCAAATGTCAATTTGCAATTATTTTAGTTAACGCGAATTTCGGCACCGCGTTGATATCCATCTACATAGTATTCTAGTTGAGACAACACCCAATCAACATCCTCATGTGTTGCGGTTAAATCATAGAAACGGTCAAATATGGGTAAAATTTCATCCAACGGATACGATTTTTCAAATGATCTTAGAATCCGACTATGCTCGGTAATCTGTGTATCCTCTTGATCGATCAATAGTTCTTCATATAGTTTTTCACCCGGACGTAAACCAGAATACTGAATCGCAATATCACCTGTTTGTGATCCTTCTTCACGGACGGTTAATCCACTGAGTGAAATCATTTGTCGCGCCAAATCTTGGATACGGACTGGCTCCCCCATATCCAACAAGAATACGTCTCCACCCTCACCTAAAGCACCGGCTTGAATCACCAATTGAGAAGCTTCTGGAATGGTCATAAAGTATCGCGTAACATCAGGATGCGTCACTGTAATTGGACCACCCTTCGCAATCTGTTGCTTGAAAAGCGGAACAACTGAACCCGATGAACCGAGCACATTGCCAAAACGCACGATACTCACCTGAGTATGATCTTGAGCCTCTGCCATCGCTTGACAATACAGCTCTGCCATACGCTTAGTTGCCCCCATCACATTGGTTGGGCGAACCGCTTTATCCGTTGAAATTAGCACAAATGTTTCCACTTGATTTCGTACAGCAGCATTTAGACTAAAGGCCGTACCGACTGCATTATTTTTTACACCTGCAATCGGATTACATTCTACCAAAGGGACATGTTTGTAAGCTGCTGCATGATAAACAGTTTGTACTTGATATTGTGCGATGACACGCTCGAGCTTCTGCTGATCTAGAACCGTACCGAGAATCGGAATAATAGTTAACTCTGTTTTTTGGCGTAATTCTTTATCGATGCTATACAGTGCAAATTCTGTCAGTTCATATAACACCAACAGCTTAGGTTGGTTTTTGATAATTTGACGACACAGTTCAGACCCAATCGATCCACCCGCACCAGTAACCATCACAATTTTATTGGTGATATTTTTTGAAAGTAAATGGGCGATAGGAGGCACAGGATCACGACCGAGCAAGTCGATAATATCGACTTCTTGAATATCCGACAGTCGTATTTCACCATCAACCAATTTTGTTAAGCCTGGAATCTCAGTAATTTTTAAATGTGCGGGTTCTAAATTTTTAATAATTTCTGTTTTACGTTGACGCCCCACCGAAGGCAAAGCAATCAAAATTTCATTAACTTGATGCTTGTTCAGCACTTTTTGTGCATCCGCTGCATGATAGACTTTTAATCCACCAATATTCTTCGCGGCAAGTGTAATATCATCATCTAAAAATAGCACAGGTAAGTGTTCATCAGAATTGTTCAGCATAGCTGCGACTTGTTGCCCCGCAAAACCAGCTCCATAAATCGCAATTCTTTTACGCGGAATATCTGCATGTAATACATATTTGACTAGAGCTCTAATGATCCCTCGACTGAGCCAAATCCATGCAAACATCATAAACCCAAACATCAACGGAATTGAGGTCGGAATAAATGCATGAGTGAAGTAAGCGAGTGCATAAAGCGCCAATACCGTGAGTGTCGTCGCTAAACCTAACTGAAAAATGAAGGCTTCGTTAAAGGCTCTCACAATAAAACTGTAAATGCGCGCTAAACCGAGTGCACAAACTGCAATCAAAGATACCCAAAGAGAACCAAAAGACAGATTCGGCACAACTTCAGCACCCAAGTCAAATTGGCGAATGGCGTAACACAGCCAAATCAGAATTGGAAATACTAAAAAATCCAAACAGACTAGAAAAAGTTGTTTGGTCCCCCTTGGCGCTGATGCTAAATTTATAATCGTTGATTTCACAGTCTAGATCTTATCACTCTATATGATCGCTATTTAGGAGGGGTATTGAGAATATCCCTCCATTCCTTCAAATTTAGATATTACAATATCACTTTTATCCCGATATTTTTTTAATCACGTCTTTAATCGCATTTACTGTTTTGGCCATACTATCCTCACTCAAGGTTGGATGTACCAAGAACATTAAGCTCGTTTCACCTAGCTTCTTCGCATTTTCTAATCGAGTCTCAGGGCGCCACGGTGTATCATCAAATGCATGCTCCAAATACACCTCAGAACATGAACCACTAAAGCACGGCACACCCAGTGTATTGATCTCCTGCATAATTCGATCACGTGACCATCCTTCAGGTAGAACATCGAGATTGACTTGTACATAGCACTTATAGGCTGCATGTAGATAGTCTTCTGAGGGCTGATGCACAGTAAAGTAAGGACTGTTGGCAAAAGCACTATAAATTTTTTGCATATTTGCCGTACGTTTTGCAGTCCATTGTGGCATTTGCTTTAACTGTAGACGACCAATGACCGCTTGCATCTCCATCATACGCCAGTTGGTGCCAAATGAATCATGTAACCAACGGAAACCTGGTGGGTGTTGTTTGTTGTAAATACTATCGAAGTTTTTACCGTGGTCTTTATATGACCACATTTTTTTCCAAAGCGCTTCATCATTGGTCGTCACCATGCCACCTTCGCCACCTGTGGTCATGATTTTATCTTGGCAGAATGACCAAGCACCAATATGCCCGATTGAACCCGCAGATTTACCTTTGTACTTCGCACCATGCGCCTGTGCGCAGTCCTCAATCACGAAAAGACCTTTCTCCTGAGCTAATTGCATAATTGGATCCATATCACACATCCAACCTGCCAAGTGCACACAAATAATGGCTTTCGTATTTGGGGTGAGTACTGCTTCAATGGTGCGGCGTGAGATATTTTGTGAATCTAGCTCAACATCGGCAAAAATTGGATTTGCACCAGCTGTCACAATAGAGCTCGCAGATGCTAAGAACGTACGTGAAGTCACAATCACATCATCCCCTGCCCCGAGGCCTAATGCTTTTAAAGCAACATCGAGCGCGACGGTACCGTTTGCAAGTGCCACTGCATATTGAGTCTCAGCAAATTGTGCAAACTCTTTTTCAAACTCACGGCATTCTTGCCCCGTCCAATAATTGACTTTATTCGAGAGTAAGACTTGCGATACAGCATGTGCTTCTTGTTGACTAAAGCTTGGCCATGGTTCAAATGCTGTGTTTAACATTTCTAATTACCTTAAATTTAAATACGGATAAGACGATCGCATTTAGAAAATACGAGATTAGCTTCATATGAGCTAAAAGATTTATCCATTTTTTCACCATTTAACCAACTTAAATAAGCTTGGATGGTATTCATACCCGCTTCATGTGAGAATGGATAACCACCACCAAAGCGTGGATTTAATTCTAAAACATATAATTCATTGTTATGTTCGAAAACATCACAATCTAAATTACCTATATGTTTGAGGTGTTCTGCAATTCTTTGTCCAATTTCGGAAAACTTTGCATCAATAACAGAAATTGCTTTATCAGTTTCACCAGCACGCATAGATATTTTTTTGCGTACAACTGTAGTGAAATAGTTTCCTTCTAGATCATTCACAATATCCATACCATATTCTGGGCCATCTAATTTTTGCTGAATTAGAATAGCAGCATTGATATCTTCTTTACTTGCTTCAAATAAGATCGTCTTCTTTAACTTAATGTTTAACAGTTTATAAGCTATTTCAAACTCTTCGACACTTTCTGGAAACTCAATACCAATCGAAGCACTCCCCCAACGTGGCTTAAGAACTAAAGGAAATTTCAATTCCCCATTTCTAATCGCAACGAGTGCATCGCTATAACAGGTGTACGTTAATGGTGTTTTTAAGTTGATGGATTCTAAAAAATCTCGAGTTTTGACTTTATCAAAACAAATATCAATAACGGATGAATCAGATACAATGACTTCCGCACCAATATTAGAAAATTCTTCTTTGTGTTGAGCTAACAGCGGCAGCTCCAAATCATTCAAAGAAACAATCGCAGTAACTTGGTAATCTTTTACAATCTCATACAGCTTTGGAATATAGTCTTCACTATAAATAGATGGAACAACTAAACTAATATCAGCATCTGACATAGCGGGTGCTAGTTGGCTCATATCTGTTGCTAAAACTTTGCCTTTACCATTTAGTGCTTGTTTACAATAATTAATTAAATAATTTCGACGACCAGCACAAGTAAATAAAATATTCATCTTATTAAAACTCTAATAATATATCTTTTGAATAGTTTACACTATTTTTCCAATCATCTTTTAAAAGACCATATATACAACGATCAATATGCTCACCATCTTTAAATTTATGTTTTTTCAATACACCTTCTAAAGAAAAACCCAATTTCTCATATAGACCATTAGCTTTCTCATTAAAGTTATTGGTATAAAGATAAATTTTATGAATATTAAAATTCAAAAAAGCATGATTAATTGTGTATATTGTGGACTTTTCACCATAACCTTTAGATTGGTAGTCAGGAGATACCATTATATAAAATTCAGCTATTCCATCTACACTATTTATAGCTGTTATACCTGTCATAGCTACAATTTGATTATTTTCTGAAAAAACCAGATCAACTCTATCATTTTTATTGTAAATACGATTATACCAATCTTTAACTTCAGCAAATGAAATAGGAAATTTCATATTCATATGATTATATATTTTTGGATTATTTAACCATTGAAATCTAGCTTCTAAATGTTGTTCATTTATTTTTTGAACTTTCATTTTTCTCTCGCTTTTCATCTACTAATTTTTTCACTGGTTGTATACTAATATCTTTAGACAGCAAGACATTCTTAATCGTTTTAAATATAATTTTAATGTCTAGCCATAATGATAAATTTTCAACATAGTAGACATCTAATTTAAATTTAGTTTCCCAGTCAATTGCATTACGTCCATTCACCTGAGCCCATCCTGTGATACCTGGTCTTACCTTGTGTCTCTGTTTTTCAAAATCATCATATAAATCTAAATAAGAAACTAGTAGAGGGCGAGGACCTATTAACGACATATCACCTTTAATCACATTAATAAGTTGAGGTATTTCATCTAAAGATGTTCTACGGATGAAAGCACCTATTTTTGTTAGACGTTCTGCATCTGACAATAGATTACCTTGTCCATCTTTAGCATCATTCATTGTTTTAAACTTAATAATACTAAATATTTTTTCATCTTTGCCTGGTCTTTTTTGGAAAAAGAAGGGAGAACCTTTATTTGCAATAAAAAGTAAGATGAGCACTAATAAAAATATAGGAGTAAGCACAATAAAACCTATTGACGCTACCACTAAGTCTAAGAGCCTCTTACCAAATACTCTATACATCTTACTTAATATCCATAATAGCTAGCATATGTTCATTTACTTTATGAACATCATATCTCTCTTCTACTATTTTACGTGAAAAAGCACCCATATCTACTAAATCACTAGAAGATAGTTTTAAAATTTTTTCGATAGCTTCAACCAAGCTATCTACAGATTTAGCTTCTGCTAAATATCCATTACGCCCAACTTCAACTAACTGCCTACAGCCAGCAACATTAGTTGTTATGATAGGTCTACCAATAGACATAGCCTCTAAAATTGATCTTGAAGTACCTTCTCTATATGAAGGTAATATAAATATATGACTATTTGTAATCGCCGGTCTAACATCTGTAAGTTTACCCAAATACTCAATAATACCTTTACTAATCCATTCTTCTAATTCTTCTTTTTTTATTGCAGTTGGATTCGTATCTAACCCTCCACCCAATTGAAAAATAACTTTAGTGCTATATTTTTTCTTTAACTCTGTGGCTGCAGCGACATACTCACGTATACCTTTATCACCAATAATACGACCTAACATTAAAAACTTAATAGGTTGCTCAGGAGCATATTCTTCTAAAATAGTTAAATCATAATTGTAATGACTTAAATCTACTCCAGACCCATTCACAATATTAATCTTTTTATTATTTACTAAATTCATTTTTTCAAATAGTTCAGCATCATCTGAATTTTGAAAAATCACCTTATTGGAACAGAATAATGCCATTTTATATAAATTAAACACAACTTTCTGTAAACTTGTTAATTTATGATTAGGATTTTCTAAACTAATAAAAGCATATCCCAGACCTGTAATAAGTGAGTAGATATTTTTAACACCAGCAATTTTTGCAGCTATAGAACCATAAATTACAGGTTTAATTGTGTAGGATAAAACTGTATTAGGCTTCACCTTATTTATAATAAAGAACAATTGTACAAGAGTTTGTATATCATAAAAAGGATTAATACCTGTACGCTGCATAGATAGCTTATGTACATAAAACCCTAACTCATTTAATTTTTCTTTTTGCTCATAAAATGATTCCGTAAACGGAATAACAACATGCACTTCATGATCAAGACGGCCAATAATCTCTAAAAGTTTTGATCTAAAATTTAAAACTGAAGTAGGTGAGCTAGCTATTAATAAAAATCTCATATCATTTTTTCCGTTTCACCACTATAGCTTTTAATATTTCAACAAAAAAATAAACAAGGATAAGTGGATATATTACATTCCTAATATATGCCAAAATGGTAGCGAGCGAGTTTCTTTGCAACCAAAAAGCTAAAATTGCACCAATAAATAAGATAATAACAGAAAGGACTACATTAGAACGGCAATAAACCCTCCATAAATAATTTAAAACAAAAGGAACACTACCTGCTAATACAATTACGCCTATAAGCCCAAATGCTGAATAAACTTCTGCCCAAGGGTTATATGCCATTCCATAATGAATACCTGGAAACAGTACAGGTTGAAACATATCATTAAAATATGAAGATGAATAATCAAAAAAACTAAGAGGAATGGGAAGTATTGCTAAAAATGAATAAAAGTACATCCACTTATCAGTTTTAAAATCATTATCTAAGACAGCATTTAGCAAACTACTACGCCCAATAAACTCACTACCAGTTAGAAGAAATTTGATTTCAAAATTATTAAACCAATTCGAAAAGCCATTTATAACTCCACTATTTAAAATAGAGCCATATAAAGTTTTACTTAATACCACTAAAATTAAAGAAACAATACCCCAGAAAATATAAGTATACTTTTCAACCAGCCTAAGCGGCTTATATTGCATAAGAATAATAAATGAGCACATAACAGCTAAAGCAATAGATCTACGCGTACCAAAAGTAAAAAGCACTACCAATAGAAACGAATATAAAATTATATATTTTTTATTTTTAACTTTAAGTGCTAATAAAAAACCAACAACAGGGAAAGTACTATAAATAATGGAGTAAAAAATATTTGAATTTTCCAATAACTCAACTTTAGATGATGAAATTAAAATCGAAGGTAAATGTAATAAAAAACCTAAAATAGAAACTAGGAGTAGTATATTTAAATAAAGCTTTTCATCTATTTTTGATATTTCATAATTATATTTTGGATAGTTATTATTTTTAATTAAAAACAAGCAAGTCACATAATAAACACATCCCATGGCAATGTATATGTCTGGATTAGCTGCAACAAATTCTAATGTATACACATCTATCACCACACCAAAAAATAAAGGTGAAGTGTATAAAAACAGTACAATTACATAAATAGATAGAAAATCGAAAAATCTTTTCTGAAAACTAATTAAGCCTATACAGAAAATAGCTCCCACTACAAAAAAAACGTACTGAATGCTTAACATAATTATTCATAGACCTGTTCAAATTTGTCTAATACTTGTTTCATACCAAAATTATTAATTTTCTGCTTATGTATTAGAACTTTTTCCTTAATCTCCTCAGGTGTTTTTTGTAGAGTGCTCTGTATTTTTTCTGCAATTGCAAGGCTATTATATTTTTTTACTATATCTTGTTGTTCAAGTAAAAATTCAACATCCCCTACATTTGTTGCTACACAAAGTATACCTAGTGCCATAGCCTCTCCAAGAACATTAGGAAACCCTTCTGTTTTTGAATGTAAACAAAATAAATCCATTGCTTTTAAACAAGCTGGTATATCAGCTCTTTGCCCTAATAACCTAAAATTGTCAGCTATGTTATTTTCATTCAGCCAAGCCATAAGTTCATTATTTTCTGAAGTATTGCCTCTACCCACCAACATAAAAATTAAATTTGGATATAAACTTACTAAATGCTTAGCTGTTTCTATAAATATTTTTTGGTTTTTAACAACATTAAAACGACCGACTGAACCTATTACAATAGCTTCTTTAGGAATATTAAATTCTTGGCGAACTCTCTCCCGATCTTCTTCTGTAGCGACCAATTTATCCAACTCAAACCCATTTGGAATTACATGCATTTTACTTGCATCATAACCAACTTTAATATGAACATCTTTAGAAACATGTGCAGCACAGACGATATCAGTGGGTACGCTGTATGAAAGCTTTGCACAAATACTACGCAATATAATCGTTAGTTTTAATCCCCCCTGGCTCACATCAGTCGTACGTATGCCCCATACTATTTTTTTTATTCCCAAACTTTTTGCTGCAATTCCACCAATAAAATCTGCATGATACATCCAAGTTTGAACGATATCAGGTTTTATCTCTTTCAGTAATTTTCTTAAAGAAAAATATATTGAAAAAAGAGATAATACAGATGACATATTTAACGTATATACACAAATGCCTGCTTCTCTTAAATTTTTGCCTATTAAACCCAAATCCGTTAAGGAAATTACCTCGTGATAAAATTCCCCCTTCTGTTGGCTATGTAAAACTAGTCTTTTTAGCATTAGTTCAGCGCCCCCAACATTTAATCCAATAATTACATGTACAACTTTTTTCACTTACTTTTCACTTCAAATTCAAGCTAACAAGATCAAATTATATTTTTTTTAATATAATTCATTTTATCCTCAGCACTCATTCCTTTCGTCGGAACTAACTTGCTTTGGATTTTTTGTTTATATTCATCTAAGCTACAGATATATCTAGCAGGAACACCTGCATATACTGAATTACTTTTTAAAAAACCCTTTACAACTGTATTAGCTCCAACAATTACATTATCTCCAATAATGCTTCCAGGAAGTATTGTACAACCATAACCTATAAAAACATTATTACCTATTTTAATTCTGCCAAATAGATCAGCAGTTTTATGCTCAGGATATGAGTTTCTTAAAACGTTCACTGAACCATCATGTGTTATAAATTGGATATTACTGGATGTATAGAAATCATCACCTATGGTTATCAAATATGGCTCACTTCCTAATTTTTTTGTTCCAATTTTGCAGTTTTTACCCATTACCACACCAGATAACTTTGCAAACTTATGATTTGACAAAAAATAATAAGCAATTCTTAAATATATTTTTCTAAACATTATATTTACCTGCTTGAAAATAAAACTTAAATTGTAAAAACAACTGAAAAGCTTGTACTAGAAGGAAAGAAAAAACTGCTCCATATATGCCAATATATTTAACAAATGGGTAGATAATTATTAGGTTTAAACACATTGCCATAAAAGTGATTCGAAACAAATAGTTCGATTTATTTTGAACTATGAGCAATTTAGATAACATACCACCTAAAGCAAGTGGCAACGCAATTGAAAACAAAACTAAAATATTTTCTGCGATTAAATCATTAGTGTTTGTCACCAAAAATAATATTTTCCCCTTAAAGACATTAATAAATAATGCGGCAGAAATTAAAATTAAAAAATACACTAAAATAATTTTATTAGCGGTTTTAAAAAAGCCATTTTTATCACTACTATATAATCTATTTAGGTAAGGATAAACTGCTTGTGTAAATGGCTCTAATGCAGAGCGTACAGCCATATATATTTTCTCACATATTGCATAAATTCCTGAGAACTTCACCCCAAGCACTCCCCCTATAATGAGAATATTTAAAGACGAATACATATAAACAGAAATATTAGACAAAAAAACATGATATCCATTTTTAATAGAAGCAAATACCATTTTTGTTTCAGGAATTGATATTTTTAATTTATTATTCTTAACCAATGTTAAAAATGATAGCGTGCCAAAAACTAAAGCTAAAATCATTTCAAAAAAAACGATTGTTTTAAATTTCTCAACAACATCTAACAAAGAAACACTAAATACCACCAATAACAATAAAAACCTTTGAGAAATTTTAAATAGTGCTAATTCTTTTGCTTTTTGCATTCCATAGTAAAACCAATTTGAATATAAAACCTCATCTCCAAAGACAGCAATAAAAAGAAATATAAATAACCAATATTCAACTTTAAAATCAAAAACTGTCGTTAATAAAATTCCTGATAATAATAGTAAACTTAATATAAAAAATATCAAAACCTTAACGTATTGAATACTATTAAAGTATTCTATAACTTTCTTACGGTCTTCTCTTGCAAGTGCTAAATCTTTAGATCCTGTTAGGTCAAATCCAAAAGATATAAATATTCTTGCAATTGCTACAATTGAACCAGCAATTACATATGCCCCATAATTTTCTATGCCCAATACTCTTACCATTAAAGGTAAGAGCATAAGAGGGAAAATATAATCAAATATTCTAATTAAGCCAAAAGATAAAAAATTATTTTTTATCAATTGAAATTCATTTTTCTTGTTCAAAGAGAACCTCAACATACCAAGACATTGTTCTTTGAATACCCTGTGAAATGACAAACTTAGGATTATATCCAAGATGGTTTTTAATCTTTTCAATACTTGCTTGAGAATGACGTACATCACCTGCTCTAAAGTCACGATATACAGGTTGTTTTGAATACGTCACACCATTTGCATTTAATGATGCTTTAATGGCATTAAATAAATCATTTAACGTAGTGCGGTCACCTACAGCTACATTATAGACTTGGTTTTTAGCTTCATCTTGCGCTGTTGCCGCTAAAATATTGGCTTGTACCGTATTATCAATAAAACAGAAATCACGGCTGGTTTCACCATCGCCATTAATAAATACATCATCACCCGCAATCATAGCTGCTGTCCATTTTGGAATCACGGCAGCATAGGCACCATTTGGATCTTGGCGCTGACCAAATACATTAAAATAACGTAAACCAATGGCCTTAAAACCGTAACTACGGGCAAATACATCGGCATACAATTCATTTACATACTTGGTCACTGCATATGGCGATAAAGGATTACCAATATTTTCTTCTACTTTAGGTAAAGCAGGATGATCACCATAAGTTGAACTACTGGCTGCATAAGTAAAACTTGAAACTTGTGCATCACGTGCTGCGGTCAGCATATTTAAAAAACCACTAATATTGGTGGCATTGGTGGTGATTGGATCGGCAATTGAACGCGGTACAGAACCAAGGGCTGCTTGGTGTAACACATAGTCCACACCTTGGCAGGCTTTTTGACAGTCTGCAAACTCACGAATATCACCTTGTATAAAGCTAAACTTCTTCCATTGCTCAGCAGTCACCAAGCTTTGTACTTCGTCTAAATTATGTTGGTGCCCTGTTGCAAAGTTATCCAAACCCACAACAGTTTGATTGAGTTTCAATAAGGTTTCCAAAAGATTAGAGCCAATAAAACCAGCAACCCCTGTCACTAACCAAGTTTTAGGATTTTGTTGTAATTGCTCACATACAATTTCATATCGGCTCATTCTTTATATTCCTTACTTAAAAAATTATAAACGGATGTCAGACTCAGACTGGTCAAGTACATATTTTAAGTCATATAAAATATGTTCAGCTTTACCTAATGCACGAATTTGTGCAGCACCCATCGCCTTAAACTGCTCATGTGCAACTGCTAAAATCACAGCATCATATTGACCCTGTTGTAACTGCTGTACTGGAGTGATGCTATATTCGTGCTCTGCTTCAGTTACATCTACCCAAGGATCATAGACATCGGCTTGAATATGGTATTCTTGCAATTCATGCACAATATCAATAATTTTAGTATTACGAATATCTGGACAGTTTTCTTTAAAACTCA
This sequence comes from Acinetobacter sp. ANC_7512, assembly GCF_056779935.1. Classification (NCBI taxonomy): domain Bacteria; kingdom Pseudomonadati; phylum Pseudomonadota; class Gammaproteobacteria; order Moraxellales; family Moraxellaceae; genus Acinetobacter; species Acinetobacter sp. ANC_7512. The sequence continues at coordinate 71,892 of NZ_JBWYIX010000012.1, forward strand.
AACCAAGCACTAAAACTTTAGCACCTTCGACTTGAATTTTTTTCTTAATCATACCTTTAACTAGCTGAGTGACGACATAAGCACCCATACCGTCGTTTAAACGACGACCCGCCAAAATAATTTCTGGGTGGTAACCAATGGCTTGGGCTTTATGAGTAAGGTAGTACGGGTCTACACCAATACAGTGACCACCCACTAAACCAGGACGGAATGGTAAGAAATTCCACTTCGTACCTGCAGCTTTTAACACCGCTTCGGTATCAATTCCCATCTTATTAAAGATCACTGCCAGTTCATTAATTAAAGCAATGTTTACATCACGCTGGGTGTTTTCAATCACTTTGGCCGCTTCTGCAACCTTGATACTTTCGGCTTTATGCGTACCTGCTTCAATAATTAAGTTGTAAACTTGATCTACAAAGTCAGCTACGTCAGGGGTAGAACCTGAGGTGATTTTTAAAATATTGGTTACACGGTGCAGTTTATCCCCTGGGTTAATACGTTCAGGGCTATATCCCGCAAAGAAGTCTTGATTAAATTTCAGACCAGAGACTTTTTCTAAGACAGGAATACAACTTTCTTCAGTTGCACCAGGATAAACCGTTGATTCATAAACGACAACATCACCTTTTTTCAGTACTTGACCAATACTCTGTGATGCTTTTACCAGTGGGCTTAAATCAGGTTGCTTAAACTCATCAATCGGTGTTGGTACCGTGACAATAAAAAAATTACATTGTTTTAGGTCTTCTAAGTTTGCGGTATAACTTAAATGAGTAGATTGTGCTAATTCTTCTGATGATACTTCTAGAGTATGGTCTTGACCACTTTTAAGTTCATCGATACGTTTTTGATGAATATCAAAACCGACTACAGGTACTTTTTTCCCAAATTCAACTGCAAGTGGTAAGCCCACATAACCTAAACCAATCACTGCTATTTTTAAATTCGATACATTCAGCATCCGTTATACCTTATAGTATTTAATATCAATTTAACGGCGCCTAATATAACAGATCCCCAATTAAATATTGATGTAAAATAAGCATAATTGAAAAAATTCATTACATAATTCCATGATCTTTATCACAATCAAGCAACAAAAAAAGGTTTTATATTCATATTGACGCTAGGCGTTATAGGTTTATTCCTATAATATAGCTCAACAAATATCAGCTTAGATTTTTGAATCTATTTTAAATATTCTACTAATTAAAAAATGATAGGAATTCGAGTGAGTTACTACCGCTATAGTTTATTATTAGCACTCAGCTTAAGTTTTACAGGTTGCGCTGTAACTTCAGGTCTTCAAACCTATGACTTACCTGAAGAAGGTGTTTTTCAGACGGATTTGGGGACTCAAGTCAATGTCATCAAACTCACTCAAGAGTCCCTTTTTGCTGTTCAACCTGCACAAGTCAATGTTCACCAAGATTTGGGACATTTGTTTGTACAAAATCAAAAACAATATCTACTCAGTGCTGGTGACGTATTATCCATTTATCTATGGGCATATCCAGAAATTACACCACCCACCAACACCATTAGTAATGAAGAAGCCATTAAATCCAACGGCTATCAAATCGATTCTCGTGGCTATATTCAATTTCCGATCATTGGACGTTACAAGGCGGCTGGCAAAAGTTTAGATCAAGTCAATCAAGAACTTCGACAATTACTTGCCCGCTATTTAAAAACCCCAGATGTCATCGCCCGCGTTTTGTCTTACCAAGGTCAACGCTATTCAGTACAAGGCAATGTCATGAAAGGTGGTCAATATTCACTGAATGACCAACCCACCAGTATCTATACTGCGCTTGGTTTAGCCGGTGGTGTCAATACACAATTTGGTGCAAATACATCGATTAGCCTCGTTCGCAATGGTCAAACTTATAATTTAAATTCGATTGAGCTGGAGAAAGCAGGGTTTTCACTACACAATCTTTTGGTTCAAGCCAACGATACGATTTACGTCAACTCGCGCGAAAATCAAAAAATCTATGTCATGGGTGAGTCAGGTAAAAACCAGTCCCTGCCGATGCGTGATCAGGGCATGACTTTAAGTGATGTGATTGGGGAAAGTTTAGGCCTGAATCCATTGTCTGCAAGCAGTAGTAAGATTTACGTCGTCAGAAGTCAAGCAGACTCTCCGATGACTGAAATCTTCCATATGGATCTATCTAGCATTGCCAATTTTGGCCTCGCCAATCAGTTTAAAATGCAAAGTAATGATATCGTCTATGTTGATGCAACCGGTCTAACGCGCTGGCAACGTGTGGTTAACCAGGTGATTCCTTTCTCCAATGCTTTATATAATTTAGATCGTTTGGGGAATTGATGAATTTTAAAAATATCTTAGTTGTCTGTATTGGAAATATCTGTCGAAGTCCCATGGCAGAATATTTCCTAAAAGATGCATACCCTGATCGAAAAATTCATTCTGCTGGTATTTCTGGTCTAGTTGGCCATCCTGCAGATGATAAAGCATTACAATGTATGCAAAATTTCGGTATAAATATGCAAGATCATGTGGCGCGCAAACTGAATGCTGAATTGGTCAAAAATGCGGATTTGATTCTTGTCATGAGCCAGAATCAACAGAAGCATATCGAACAAACATGGCCCTACGCAAAAGGAAAAACTTTTCGCTTGGGTCACTGGCGCGAAAAAAATATTGCGGATCCTTACCAACACGATCAAGCATTCTTTAATGACACCTGTCAGTTGATTCAGGATTGTATCGCTGATTGGAAAAAACACCTTTAATATTTTGAATAAAGATTATGAGTCAAACCGCGAATACCGAAGATACAATTGATTTAAAAGAATTATTTTTTTCATTAATCTCACAATGGAAATTGATTGCCCTGTGTGTAATTCTGAGTTTGGTCTGTGCCCTACTCTACTTGCGTACAACGCCGGATACCTACGCTGTCGATGCTTTAGTCCAAGTTGAAGAAAATAAAGGGACTTCAACTGCGCTTTTGGGTGATCTTTCAAGCATGATTGAGCAGAAACAGCCAGCTCAAGCAGAAATTGAAATCTTGAAATCTCGATTAGTCCTCGGTTCAGTGATTGAGAGTTTAAATTTAGATCTTAGAGTGTCTGGTACGCAAAACTCTTTCTTTGATCGTTTATTTTCACCACATGACTATTCGACCAGTTATTCACGTCAATCTGTGATTTTTAACGATGACGAAAAATCTTTTGCTATTCCCCATTTCCATGTTCCTCAAAAATTTCGTGACCGTGCATTAGAACTTAATTTTACTGAGAAACAATTTACCCTTACGGATATAAAAACCGAAGAAGTGGTCCTGAAAGGTTCAATAAACCAACTCAATCAAATCTCTACGCGTGATGGCGTATGGAAAGTTGAGATTCGCACACAAGATCAATTAAATGACCGCTATATCATAACTAAACAGTCTTTGCCTGCTGCAATGAAATCACTTTTGGCCAACTATTCTGTGGCTGAAAAAGGGAAAATGACTGGTGTTTTAGGATTAAACTATCAAGGTCAAGATAAAGAGCATATTACAAAAGTCCTGAATACGATTTTAAATGCGTATAGTCAGCAAAATGTAGAACGTCGCTCTGCCGAAACTGCGCAAACGTTGAAATTCTTGGATGAACAACTCCCAGAACTAAAACAACAACTTGATGTCGCCGAACGTGAATTTAACAAATTCCGTCAAGGCTTTAATACGGTTGATGTAACCAAAGAATCTGAATTGTATTTAACGCAAAGTGTTGCCTTAGAAACACAAAAAGCAGAACTTGAGCAAAAAGTCGCTGAAGCGGGTGCGAAATACACCAATGAACATCCAATCATGCAACAAATGAACGCTCAACTTGGTGCGATCAATAAAAAAATTAATGAATTGGATGGCACATTAAAACAACTCCCTGACTTGCAACGTCGCTATCTACAGTTATTCCGCGAAGTTGAAGTCAAACAACAGTTATATACAGCTTTGCTCAATTCGTACCAACAACTTCGTATTGCGAAAGCAGGGGAAATTGGCAATGTTCGTATTGTTGATACTGCTGTAGAGCCGATTGAACCGATTAAACCTAAAAAATTACAGATCCTAATTTTGTCGATCTTCCTTGGTGGTTTCCTCGGGACACTTCTGGCGCTGTTACGTAATATGATGCGCTCAGGCATTAAAGACTCAAGTCAAATTGAAAATGAATTGGATCTGCCAGTGTATGCAACAGTACCGCGTTCGTCAGTACAAGAAAGCCGAATTAAGATGCTGAAAAAGCATAAGAAAATCCCAATTCTGGCGATTAAGAATAGCGATGATATTGCGATTGAAAGTTTACGCAGTATGCGCACGGCGATTCATTTTGCGCTGAGTTCAGCTCGAAATAATGTGATTATGATTTCTGGTCCTGCACCTGAAGTGGGTAAATCATTTATTTCAACCAATTTAGCAACAATATTGGCGCAAGCCGACAAACGTGTTTTGATTATTGATGCTGACTTACGTCGTGGTTATCTACACAAATATTTCAATATTGAAACACAGCCAGGTTTGACTGATTACATGACAGATCAGCACTCTCTACAAAATATTATTCGAGACACTGAAGTCGCTGGTTTAAGTGTGATCACCCGTGGTAAGAGTCCGAGCAATCCATCTGAGATGTTGAGTTCTGAAAAATTCAAACAGTTGCTTGAACAGCTTGCAACACAGTTTGATCATGTGATCATTGATACGCCACCTGTACTTGCAGTGACTGACGGTATTATCATTTCGCAATATGCAGGTGTAAATCTGGTCATTGCTCGCTATGCGAAGACACAAATGAAAGAACTCGAAATCACAGTCAATCGTTTTGAACAAGCCGGTGTTAAAGTGAATGGCTTTATTCTAAATGACATTCAACGTAGTGCTGGCGGTTATGGTTACGGATATGGCTATAACTATGCTTATGCGTATAAAGCTTCGAAAGACAATGATTAATTATTGTCGAATAAAAGCCTGATCTATTCAGGCTTTTTTTATGCCTTTCACGCACTGTATATTTGTGAAATTTTGTTGATTTCATTGAAATTCTATATCGCTGAAAGTGAATTGACGCTATGCTGTTTCGGTTCCGCGATTTTAGAATGTCGCACATATAATTGAAAAAAATTGGAAATCTCATGAGTAAAGCTTTACCCATCGCTGTTGCTGTCGTTTTAGGCGGTGCTGCGCTCGTCCCTGTTTATTATGCAAGTCAATATCCAACATCTGCGACAGTTTCTAGCATGACTGCTGATGCAAAACCGATTGATAAAATCAGTTATGCACTGGGTTATGAAGTTGCCAGCCAAACTCCTCCTGAAGTTGCCATTGATCCGTTTATTGTCGGTGTCCGTGAAGCGCATGCTAAAAAAGAACGTGCCTATACCGATGAAGAACTACAAACTGCTTATGTGGCTTTACAAAAAGAATTAGAAGAAAAGAAAGTCGAAGACTCTAAAGCTGCCAATGCACAAAGCAATAGCTTCCTTGCTGAAAATGCAAAAAAACCGAATGTTAAAACAACTACTTCTGGTTTGCAGTATCTCGTCAGCAAAGAAGGTACAGGAAAACAACCTGCTGCAAACTCTGTGGTTAAAGTGCATTACACCGGTAAATTACTTGATGGCAAAGTCTTTGATAGCTCGGTTGAACGTGGTGAACCGATTGAATTTCCGTTGAATCAGGTCATCCCTGGTTGGACCGAAGGCCTACAATTGATGAAGGAAGGCGGTAAAGCAACCTTATATATTCCATCAAATCTGGCTTATGGTGAACAGGGTGTTCCTGGTACTATTCCACCAAACAGCACGCTCATTTTTGATGTTGAATTAATCGAAGTCAAATAAGTTAATCAAAAGGAGAGCCCTCAGCTCTCCTTTTTTGGATTTGAATGATGAAAAAAATCTCTATATTAAGTAGTCTGCTGATCCTCAGCTCTGCCTCATTTGCGGCAAACATAAGCAATAAAAGTACTGAGAAAGATCAGCTCGGATATAGCTATGGCTATGTGATGGGACGCACTAATGCGGATACATTGAAAGATATTAACTTGGATGCCTTTATTGAAGGATTGAAACAAGGCTCAACAGGTCAAAAATCGAGTTTAACCGATCAAGAAATGGCGCAGGCTTTAACCAAATACAAAAAGCAGAGTGAATCCAAACAGCTGATCGAATTTCAAAAATTGGCTGCAGAAAATTTAAAATCTGGGCAGCAGTTTTTACAAGAGAATGCCAAGAAAGCAGGTATCGTCACACGACCAACAGGTCTGCAATATCAAGTGATTCAGCAAGGTCAAGGCAAAACGCCTAAAGCGACGTCAAAAGTGAAAGTTCATTATGAAGGGCGTTTGATCGATGGGACGGTATTCGATAGTTCGATCGCGCGTAATCAAGCGGTTGAATTCCAAGTGAGTCAAGTCATTCCGGGTTGGACTGAAGGCTTACAACTCATGAAGGAAGGTGCTAAATACCGCTTCTTTATTCCTGCTGATTTGGCCTATGGTGAGATCGGTTCGGGCGATGCGATTGAGCCGAACAGCACCTTAATCTTTGATGTCGAACTTTTAAAAGTTTTGCCTTAAGGTTCACATAATTTATAAAAAACATCGCGGAAGCGATGTTTTTTTGTATTATTTAGGGTCTGTTTAAAGCACTAGCCATGTTTTAATTGTCTTGGTCTAAAGCCAGTCGCAAATAAACCCAATACATAGGCAACCACACCTAATACACAAAGAGCAAGCACTTCAAATACACGAATCCAGGGCGCTACATCTGGGTTATACCAGCTTAGGCCATACCATAGGGCTGCGATCATCACGGCGTTGCCCACCATAAATTGGAAAAATAACTTTTTCCAATGCGGACCAAATCGGAATATTTCACGTTTGTGTAAATAGAAATATAGCATCCCGGCATTGACTAAAGCAGAACCTGTAGATGACAACGCCAATGCCATATGGAGTTCTTCCCAGCCCATCCATTTGAAGATACCAATAAAAACTACATTGAGGATGGCATTGGCTGCAACTGCCATTAGGCCAACACGTACTGGGGTTTTGGTATCTTGAATCGCATAAAATCCAGGAGCAAAGACTTTAATCAACATAAATGCCAAGACACCACCACTCATACATTGTAATGCCAAAGCGGTCATTTCTGTCGCTCGTGCATCAAAAGCACCGTGTTGGAACAGCGCTTGAATAATGGGTGTAGACAACATAAATAAAGCGATACTGGCTGGGATACCAGCAAATACGATGACACGTGCAGCCCAATCTAACATGGCCTTGAATTTAGTTTGATCCTGTTCAGCTTTACGCGCAGAGAGTGCAGGCAGAATCACCGTTCCGATGGCTACACCAATTAAGCCTAAAGGCAATTCGGTCATCCGTTCTGCTGTATAAAGCCATGACACAGAACCATTTTGCATAAAAGACGCCCAAATGGTATTGAGCAGCAAATTAATTTGTGTGACTGAAACCCCAAACAGTGCAGGCAACATTAATTTTAAAATGCGCTCGACACCTTCGTGCTTAAAATCAACTTTGGGTGGGATCAGGAGTTTTTTGCGCCACAGTTCCGGAATTTGTAGGGCTAATTGCAAAATGCCAGCAAACACCACTGCCCAACCCAATGCCATAATGGGTGTTTCCATATGTGGAGACAGCCACAAAGCCCCTGCAATCATTGCAATATTCAACAATACTGGCGCAAATGCGGGTGTGGTAAATGAGCCATAGCTGTTTAAGATACTGCTGGCAAATGCCGTCAGCGACATAAACATCAGGTAGGGAATGGTGAGACGGAATAAGTCGACTGATAAATCAAATTTGGCTGCATCGGCATGAAATCCTGGCGCATAAACATACAATATCGCAGGTGCAACAATCATACACAGCAAAGTTAATGCAGTCATCACGGTAAGCAAACATCCAAATACCCGACTAATTAGGATCTGAACTTCAGCATGGAGTTTGGTGGTTTTATATTCTGTGAGAACAGGAATAAATGCTTGGGAAAATGCACCTTCGGCAAAAAGACGCCTAAAAAAGTTGGGAATACGAAACGCTACGACAAAAGTATCGAAGTCTTTACTTGCCCCGAACACATTTAACAGCACCATGTCTCGAATAAGCCCCATGACACGAGACAACATGGTCATTGCACTCACAATAAAGGTGGATCGCCAAAGCGCCATCATATTCACCACTTAAAAAGATTGACGATATTGTAATAAAACTTCGCTTTTAAATTGTTATTTCATTCGATAAAGCATCATATTTTTCGTTGTTTTAATTGATCTCTAAAATAAGACCATTGAAAATGCGGTCCTGGATCGGTCTTTCGTCCAGGTGCAATATCTGAATGCCCTGCGATATGACTTTTAATTTTAGGATAAGCGTGTTGAAGTGTTGCCACGACCTCAACTAAAGCTTGATATTGTTGTTCCGTAAAATCTTGATCATCACTACCCTCGAGTTCAATGCCAATAGAATAATCATTGCATTCTGGATTTGCCATGTACGTAGAGCGTCCCGCATGCCAAGCACGGTCTTTAAAATTAACAAACTGTAAAATTTCGCCTGACCTTAAAATCAATAAATGTGCTGAGACCTGCATCCCTTCAATGGTTTTAAAATAAGGGTGTGCATTCCAATCTAATTTATTTTGGAAAAACTGCTCAATATAGCCTCCTCCAAACTGTGAGGGCGGTAAGCTAATATTGTGGATGACCACCAGTTGAATGTCAGTATGGTCTGGTCTTTGATTAAAATTTGGTGAAGCAATAAATCTTGCACCTTGTAATACACCATCTACCACTTGAAGCTTGGGTACATTCGACATGTGTGATCTCAATCCGTGTTTGCAACTTATGACAATTCATCCACGCTCATCTTTGGAAAAGACTTGGACGAAAAAAACAGCACCATTACTTGAGGTGCAATGGTAATATATTGCTCATTTTTCTGGTGCCTACAATAGGGATTTTATGAGCATACCGCAATCTTTGCTTGAACAATCAATTCAAATCAATATCCAACAAGCATTGCAAGAAGATATTGGTGAGCGTGATATCACCGCATTGCTGACACCTGAAGATGAACAAGCAACAGCAACCATTATCAGTCGCGAAACGATGATTCTTGCAGGGCAACCGTGGGTGAATGCTTTAATTAAAGCCTATGATCCAAGCGTTGATGTGATTTGGTTAAAGCAAGATGGCGATCAAGTTCAAGCCAATGAGGCATTTTTAAAACTTGCCGGCTCAGCACGCAGTCTGTTAACCGTTGAACGCCCAGCACTTAATTTTATACAAACCCTTTCTGCTGTTGCTACAAAAACGGCTGAATATGTGAAACATTTAGAAGGTTTAAATACCAAACTACTGGATACACGTAAAACATTACCTGGCTTACGTATTGCGCAAAAATATGCGGTGGGTGTAGGTGGTGGTCAAAACCATCGTTTAGGTTTATTCGATGCTTTCTTAATTAAAGAAAACCATATTATGGCTGCAGGAGGCATTCAGCAAGCAATCGACAAAGCACATGCCATTGCACCAGGTAAACCTGTAGAAGTCGAAGTTGAAACTTGGGATGAGTTAAACCAAGCTTTAGATGCTGGTGCCGATATCGTCATGTTGGACAATTTCAGCCAACAACAAATGATTGATGCAGTCAAGCATGTGGCTGGTCGTTGTAAATTAGAAGCATCAGGTAATATTACCATCGACAACTTACGTGAAGTTGCTACTTCAGGCGTCGACTTTATTTCAATGGGTGTACTCACCAAAGATGTCAAAGCCATCGATTTATCTATGCGCTTTAACGCTTAATTGATTCATTCCTATCTCTCAATAAAAAAAGGGGCTTTGCTCCTTTTTTTATTTGCTTAAAACTGTGATGCTACATTAACTTTATCGCAATAATACAAAAAAATTTGAATTTATATGGTCCTAGTTGATACCTTCCACGCTTTAAGATTATTTTTTAATCAAAATCATGCTAAATCCATAGAATGCAAAGTAAATCATTAAATTTCAACTATTTATTCGCCTTAATTTTACAATTATTCAATTTTCTGTCATGGAATGCTGCCTAATTTTCATTCATAGTGAAGCCAATAAATACAATTAAACCATGAGTTCGCATTGTCTAAATAATAGGAGGGTGTCAACGCATAGACCATGCTGAATGTCAGTGAATAAATAAAAAGAAATGCAGTCATCGGATCGATTGCATCCACCATGTTGTACATTAGGGAAATCACATGAAAACGCAAATGATCTATACGCTTTTAAGCGTCGCGATTAGTAGCAGCTTACTCGTCGGTTGTAAAAGCTCCAGCGAATCTGGGGGGAATTCAGGCGGTGGTAATGGATCACAGCCAACTCCGACCAATCCAACTGATCCTGACAATCCAACGAATAAACTTGAAAAAGAATTCGTGACTGTTTTATCAACTCGCCCCGATCTTGTGACAGATAATGATGTATTAATCGAATTAGACCCATCTATTAATTTTAATGACGCAAATATAAGCATTCACTTAAATGGACAGGACATCAAATCTCGCTTTTCTAATGCTCAGAATAGAGTGCTATTAGATGGATTACAGTTAGGGGAAAATCTACTTAAAATTGAAACACCAAATGAAATTCAAAATTTATATTTAAAAAATTTCAGTACCACAGGCCCTCTTTTATCTGGACCTCAAATTAATCCATGGACCTGTACCAACGGCTCGACTGATTTATTTTGCCGTAAACCTGTTCAATATAATTACTACTATCGGAATTTAGTCGGAACTTTACAAACCTATAATCCTGAGAAACCACCTTCGGCGGGTCTAATTTCCAAAATTAAGACCGATACAGGCGTAGAAGTACCATTTATCATTCGAGAAGAAGTCGGCTATCAAAATCGTGATGAATATCGGTTTGCTGTATTGTTTAATCCTAATCAGCCTTGGACTGCGCTGAATCCACAACCCCAATTTAATAATAAGCTGTTAGTAACCCATGGGCAAAGTTGCGGAAATGATTATCAGTCTGCAACTGCACCTACCGTGGTTGCGACATCAACTTCTATTTTGCCAGATATTACCATCAAGGCTTTGGGCAAAGGTTATGGCGTCATGTCTACGGCGCTATCCAACAGTGGACATAACTGTAATTTGGCGGTTCAAGCTGAATCAATCATTATGGCCAAAGAACGTTTTATCGAACAATACGGCACTTTAGACTACACGATTGGACAAGGCTGCTCAGGTGGCGCGCTCGCATCTCAATGGGTAGCTAACGCTTATCCAGGTGTATACCAAGGTTTGTTAGTAACTTGCTCCTTCCCTGATGCATGGAGTACAGCATCTCAGTTTGCTGATTATCATATTATGATCAATTATTTTAAAACAGCAGAAGGCCGCTCTTTCCTCCCTCATCAAATTAACCATATTCAAGGTCATATTTCTGAGATTAATGGTTATGTCAGTGAACTTGCGCAATTCGATGTTGCTCGACCAAATACAATTTGTAGCGGAATATCAGAAACACAACTGTACAATGCCACCTCAAATCCGAATGGGACACGCTGTTCAATTCAAGAGGCTGCTGTAAATTTGTTGGGTCTCAGAAATCCAACTGAAGTTGATCCAAATACACAACAGCTTAGACAAATTTGGAGTCCTGTCGAAAACCAGCGAAATATTGGGTTTGCTAACCTACCAATTGATAATGTCGGTGTGCAATACGGGCTTCAAACCTTATTTGATGGTGTGATCAATGCTGAAAAATTTGTTTTATTAAATGAACGCCTCGGTGGAGTTGATATTGATATTAATCCAATTCCCGAACGGTTATATGCCACGGAGCAAGGTTTAAAAAATGCTTATCGAACTGGTTTAATCAATGTTGCCAATAATTTAGATCAAGTGGCGATTATTGATTGTCGTGGTCCAGATCCAGCGATATTCCATGATGCTTACCGAGCATTCGCGATTAGAGCACGTTTAGACAAAGCACACGGTCATCATAACAATCAGCTTCTTTATGGAGGTGATACCATTATGATTGGCGATCTTAAATGTTTAGAAATCAGTTTCGATGATATGAACCAATGGTTGGATCGCGTAAAAAATGATACAAGCAATTTACCTCTGCCACAGAAACTCACTCGCAATAAAGTAAATCTTAACGACTCATGTATCACATTAGGAACGATTCGAAGATCTGGGTTCTGCAATAACCTTCGTGTACCGGTCTATAAAACACCGCGAATGGTAGCAGGTGATCAAATTAGTACCTACGCCAATAAATGTAAACTACAACCACTCACACGTCGTCTTTACCCCAATATTAACTTTACAGATGAGCAATGGGCTCGATTACAAAAAGTTTTTCCAGATGGTGTTTGTGATTACACCCAAGATCCTGTTGGGTTTGGTAAAACCTATCCTTGGTTAACCTATCAAAATCAAAATGGACAGATCAATGATGTCATTTATGGTGGTAAGCAACTGGATGAAGATCCAAATCGCCCTGAGGAGCTTATAATGCCTCAACTTCCGAAAGGTTGGATCTCTAATTCATTTCGACTGTCTTAATACCTGAATTTTTCAATTCTGAAAAAAGCCGTGAACATTCACGGCTTTTTTACTTCGTGTTTAAGATTTAGGTTGCAATAATCCCATCATAGGATCGGTACATGTATGCTGCCCTGTTTCAATACGTCCAGCAAAACGACGTTCATAAGCCTGCTCTCCCTGCTGTTGGGCGATTACCACATTAAAATCATACCATCCCCAAGACTCCGTTAAATCTAGATGAAGTTCAGCCTCATTCGCTTGAGTTTTGACAGTCCACATTTTTTGATTGTAGTACGCATTGTCCTTGACCATCATCTCAATGGCTTCAGCACCATCATGCCGTATTTTTAAAATTATTTTAGGTTGACAGGCTTCATAGCAAATTCGAATTTCTGGCAAATGATCTCTTTCAATTTGATGGTGAAGATTTCCTTTAAATGCTCGATGATAACCATTTGGTCCAAGTACCCAAAGATCATATTGATCATCTACTAGCTCCCAAACATCCTCAAGCTGTTTGCCTGCCTCCACCATAAAACGTCGAGGAATGGCATTTAAATCTAGTTTGTCATAGACATGGAAAACCGCACCTTGTTCTCCACCATTTGCGAAAATCAATTGTATGTTTCGGGTTGCAACCTGTACGCGCGCGCTGGTATGTAATAAATAAGGTAATGCTCGAGAATGACGTATTCCAGAATCTTGCATAGGAAATTGTTGATTTGCTGGGACTGGAACCTTGCTAAGTTGCTCTTGCGAATGACGCGTATTGTCAGCTTCTTGTTTTGTTCTTTGCCCATTGAGTGTTGGCAGAATATTAAAGTTAGGTGTCTTAAAGTCAAACGCCGACGTAAGGTCACCACAGACCGCTCTACGATAAGGGCTAATATTAGGCTCTTGCACGCCAAAACGTTGCTCAAGAAATTGAATAATTGAAGTATGATCAAATACCTGAGAGTTGACCCATCCCCCACGACTCCATGGTGAAATGATATACATAGGAACACGTACTCCTGGACCATACACACCATGCCAGAAGTTTTCATTCTTACCATTTTTAAATTTTAATTCAGGCTGTGCTGTCGAACCTGATACACGTGGGTGATTGAAATATTCATATGATATCTCTTGTTCTGATAACGTGGTTTTACCATGAACTTTAACGATATCACCTACTTCATTGATTTCTCTTGATGGTGCAGATGGCGATGGTACATGATCAAAGAAACCATCATTTTCATCAAAATTGACCAGTAAAACCGTCTGACTCCATAACTCTGGATCTGCCGTTAAAGTGTTTAACAGTTCTTGAATGTACCACGCGCCTTGAACAGGACTTGATGGTCCCGGATGTTCACTATACGCTGCCGGTGCGACCACCCAGCTCACCTGTGGCAATTTATCCTCTAAGATATCTTGTTTAAATTGTCCTAATAAACCGCCATCCTTAGGCATCGTATTGGCAATACCCTTATAGAGAGGTTGTCGTTGATCAATACGCTCATCATATTCAGGCGACAAAATATTGGCATGGCTAACCAGCTTACCAGATAATTCATTGGCTTTGCGATATTGCTTAAATCCAGCCAAAGGATTATCCGTAAAATTATCGGGCATATTTTGATAAACCTTCCAACTGATCCCAGCTTGCTGTAATCGTTCAGGATACGTGGTCCAGTCGTAGCCGATCATTGATGAGCCAATACTATCAAACTCGTTGACTACACTCGCGACACCTGCAGCAGTTGGCCCGTTGGTCCCTGTCCAAATAAATTTACGATTGGGATTAGTTCCCGCGTGCATAGCGCAATGGTAGGCATCACATAAAGTAAATGCTTCTGCTAGTGCAAACTGGAACTCGAGCTCTTGTTTCTTAAAATAGCCCATGGATTGGGGTTGTTTATGTTCCACCCAATTGCCCATACGCCCACAATCCCAAGCGGCTTGACCATCCTTCCATGAATGAGGTGTGCCCGAAACACGTTGAGCATTGCCCAATGAACTGTCTAGGTGATAAGGCAAAATTTTATTTTTGTTGGCATCATACTGTTCCCACACCGCTCTTTTGCCACTCAATGGAATGGTGAATCGATCACCAAAACCACGTACTCCTTTGAATGTTCCAAAATAGTTATCAAAAGAACGATTTTCTTGAGTCAAAATCACCACATGTTTCACATCTTGAATAGTGCCAGTTTCGACTTTTGCATTAATTGCTAAAGCTTTTTGAATACTCAGCGGAAAACTCGCTAATGCAGATGCACCCAATAATGTCTTGGTCGAATTTAAAATAAAGTCACGACGGTTCATACAATTATCCTGTTTTTATTCTTGTTATGGTTATGGAGCACAGTGGATTTCACAGCTTGGATCTGAAGGTTGCGGTTTGGATGTTTGGTTATCATCATCTCCCCCACAAGCTGTTAACAAAATACTCGGTGTAAGGATGAGTATAAAAAAATAAGCTCGCATGTAGTTATCCTTCTCGTTTTATGCGAACTCAGTGATACGCTTTTTTCGTGACGCTGCAATGAAGCTTCAATTGCAAATCTATGAAATAAAAAAAAGCACCTCTATCAAGGTGCTTTTTTACAATCAACGCATGCAATCAAATGCGAATTACCAGCCTAGTGCTTGTTGTTGCTTTTGAATTAACTCTTGAATGCCTTTCTCAGCCATTTCAAGCATTGCGTTACATTGCGTGCGCGTGAACGGTTTATCTTCTGCAGTACCTTGAATTTCAATAAACTCACCCGCCTGAGTCATCACCACATTCAAGTCTGTTTGGCAGTTTGAATCTTCTTCATAACATAAGTCGAGTAGTACTTCGTCTTGATAAATACCAACAGAAATTGCAGCCACCAAACCTTTGAGTGGATCTTGTTTGATTTTCTTTTTCTCAAGTAATGAATTCATAGCATCAATCAAGGCTACCGCAGCACCTGTAATAGACGCTGTACGTGTACCACCATCGGCTTGAATAACATCACAGTCGATTGTAATCGTGTTTTCACCCAATTTCTTCAAATCCACCATAGCACGTAAGCTACGACCGATTAAGCGTTGAATTTCTTGAGTACGTCCACTTTGTTTACCACGAGCTGCCTCACGGTCACTGCGTGTATGGGTTGAACGTGGCAACATACCATATTCAGCAGTCACCCAACCTTGGCCTTTTCCTTTCAAGAAGCGCGGTACTGAATTATCAACACTGGCAGTACAAAGAACTTTGGTATGACCAAATTCAACTAAAACTGAACCTTCTGCATAACGTGTATAGTTTCGAGTAATTTTAACGTCACGTAACTGGTCTAATGCACGCTGGTCAATACGCATAATACGTCCTAATTTTTACTTAAAAAAAGATTAGGCACATTATAGCAGATTGATGGCATCTAACTTTGTTATAAGTCCGTGTTTTAAATCTGACAAACTTAAATTTTGAAAGAATTAAGTCATACCTAAAAGCTCATTGAGAGCAAAAGAAAAAGCGATTTAATCCAACTTCGCATAAGGTGTCTTATTTTAATTTTAGAAAATCTATAAGTCAGTTTCAAATTCCATTCTTCTTGCTGTATTCAATGCAACATCTCTATTCGTTACTTTAGATACGATATATAGAGAAGCATTGATCCCTGATGATATCCCAGCAGAAGTTATTATCTTATTTTCATCTACAAACCTAACATCTTTCATAACTGTAATTTTAGGGTATTCAGCCTCTAAACGTGAAATATCCATCCAATGAGTAGTAGCATTTAGCCCATCTAGTAGCCCTGCCTCCGCTAAGATGAATGCTCCTGTGCAAATAGAGAATGTGATATTTGACGTTTCGTGTTTTAATTTTATCCAATTCAATAGATGAGTATTATATAGCTCGACTGTTTCAGCACCATATCCTCCAGGGATCACGAGAATGTCTATAGATGGACAGTTGTCTAAGAGGTAATCACTTCTTACTGCAAGACCATTTCTTGCTTTAATTTCATGTTTTTGTGCCACAGTAAACACATTAAAAAGCTTTTTATTATGATTATCTGTAGTAATAGCAAAGACTTCATAGGGCCCTGCAAAATCTAAGACCTCAACCTCATCAAATAATAAAATTCCAATATTCATTTTTTCACATCTATACTTTTAATTTTCGAAATAATAGTACTCAGAAATAAGATACTAGATCTCTTTCATAAATCAAAAAAAGATCTATCCCTTGCTGACTATTTATACCGAATAATTTTAAATATTCATGCATAATTTGCGAATGAAATACATCGACTCAAATAAGCTTTCTGAAACACAGTTTAAGCGATATACAGGCATCTCATGGTCAACCTTTGATTTGATGGCTGAACAGCTAAAAATGCTTGTACCTGCTAAAGGTAGACTATCTAAGTTAAGTGTAGAAGATCAAATCCTTCTGTGCTTAAGCTATTGGCGTGAATATCGAACATTGTTTCATGTCGCAACGAGTTATGGTGTATCAGAGCCTACTGCTTCAAGAATCGTCCGCCACGTAGAGGATTGCCTGATCAAGTCCAATCTATTTAATTTACCCAAGAGTTTGCCTGAAGGCGAAGGTATCGACTGGAATGTGGTGATCGTAGATGCTACAGAAATTCCAATACAAAGACCTAAAAAAACAGAAGAAAAGCTATAGTGGTAAGAAGAAAGCTCATACTTTCAAAGTACAAGCCCTTATCCATTATAGAACACAGCAAGTTCTGAGTTTATGCACGAGTTGTGGTGCTGTACATGATTTCGAGCTTTTCAAACGCAACCTGAATCAGATTCCTAAAGGTGCTTTTATTCTTGCAGATCAATGCTCCATGCCTTTCATGAATTAAACTAAATAGTGGTACTCAAGCAAATATTCCTCTTAATTTTCTTATAGATTGAGAAATTTTAGCTGTCTTATCATTTGGTAAAGAACATTTAGCTAAACGAACCCAAACGCTCCAGAATTGTTTCATAAAGTTAGCTTCATTATAGTGAATGCCATATTCCTCACATAATGCTTTAATTTTTGGCGCAGCTTCTGCATAGCGATTTGCAGGCATATCAGGGAATAAATGATGCTCGATTTGATGACTCAAATTACCACTCAAAATATGCAGCCATGATGTTCCCGTAAAGTTACTTGAACCTCGAATTTGACGTAAATACCATTCTGCTCGCGTTTCATTTTCGGTATTATCCATCTCAAATGTTTCTGCATCTTCAGTAAAATGACCATTAAAAATCACTGCAGATGACCATAAACTTCTAATCACATTTGCAACTGCATTTCCTGCGAAGACAGGAAGCGCATTTGGACCAGCGATAATCGGGAAAAAGACATAATCCTTCACCACCTGACGTCTTACTTTTTTTCTTAATTTTTCAGCATCTTTCCACACTTGTTTCCAAGATTTGGTTTTATAAACAAGCGCGTCTTCCAAGTGTAGGTTTTGAACACCGACATACCATTCAAAAAACACCATCAATTGAATCGCTAATGGAATATTAAACAAAAATCTTGGTTCCCAAGGTTGAGATGCTGAAACACGAAGTAGACCATAACCTACATCATGATCCATCCCCACAATATTGGTATAGGTGTGATGTACATAGTTATGGGTATATTTCCAGTCATCGCCTGTTGAGATGGTGTCCCAGTCATATGTCGCACCGTTTAAACTAGGATCATTCAACCAGTCAAATTGACCATGCATCACATTATGTCCAAGTTCCATATTTTCAACAATTTTGGACACGCCCAGTAATCCTGTACCTACCAACCAAACAGGTGGAATCCAACCACCAAACATCAGCAATGCACGTGAGCCAATCTCGCTATAGCGAACAAAGTTGCGAATCTTATAAATATATTTGGCATCTTGTTCACCCAAATTATTCATAATACTGAGACGGATCTGCTCAACGCGTTGTCCAAATGCTTCAATTTGCTCAGCGGTCAGATGTTTAGATTTTGATTGCCATGTTGTATTAAGTGACATATTCATTATTTTTCTCCAGTCTTATACGATACCGTTAAATTACAAATTAATCACAACAGGGCTTACTGCCTGACTAATACATAATTTAATTTGTCGATTTGGCTCATGTTCAATTTCACCTGTGAGCATATTTTTAGTAGCGCCACTCACTTTGTTACAGACACATGCATTACAAATACCCATTCGGCATCCATGAGCGGGTCTTAATCCAGCCTCTTCAGCACTCACCAATAAACTTTTTTGAGCTTCAAACGATTTCTGACTGCGGATAAACGTGACAGATTGTTTTTCAATTTCTTCATCTACACGGATTTGAAAAAACTCTTGTTTGAGCTGATTGCTGATCCCCTCTTCATGACAAATTTGATTTACAGCTTGCATCATCGAAGTTGCACCGCATGCATAAATCTGTGCTTGCCTAAAACTTGGCATTAACTGCTCTAACAACGCCAATGTCAGATATTGTTTATGTTGGCGTGTATTAAAATAGTGATAATTAAAATGATCATGTTTTGAAGCGAGGTGTTGTAGTTTCACGTGGAACGCGTCATCTCGACAGAAATAAATCAAATAGATATGTACAGATAATGTGTTTAAAGCCTTCGTAAGCAATGCATAAATGGCGGTAATGCCACTCCCCGACGCCAATAACACAATTGGCTGTTGAGTCGGCTCAAGCGTAAATTCACCTTGCGCTTGAGAAATTTCCACGACAGAACCTATCTCCAATTGGCTTAAACAATTCGACACTACTCCTTGAGCTCGGACAGCAATCACCAGATTACCTGTCGCAGAAATTTCCACAATCGAATAACTACGTTGTAGACGCACGCCTGCAACTACGACTGTGACTAAAACACTTTGCCCTGCCTCAATCTGTTGAAAATCGAAATTGTGATTTGGACATAAATGAATCTCATAGAAATCGTGACTAAGTGCCTGACGACTCACGAGCGATGCTTTGACTTTTTTCCAAGCCAAAGTGGGATGTATTTTTTCAGCGATAAAATCGACGAAATCTTCTCGAATCCATTCAGGACGATATGACAGATAACTACTCATCTCAAACGTTCCTCTTTTGTATTTCAATTTAATTGAGTGAACAAGTGTTCTAATAGTGAACATGTGTACACTATATTGATTTTGAAATTGAGTCAACACATGTTCACTGACATTCGTCGTTTAATTTTTATATTTTTTTGATAGACTCATCTCGACTTCACTTCTCAGGTTTTAAGATGTCTATACGCGATGAACGTAAACAACAAAGTCGTCAGGCTTTACTAGATGCCGCTTTGCGTTTAAGCACATCTGGCCGTTCATTTAGCAGTATTAGTCTGCGTGAAGTTGCACGTGAGGTTGGTTTGGTCCCAACAGCCTTTTATCGACATTTTCAAGATATGGATGAATTAGGCCAAGAGTTAGTGGATCAAGTCGCGTTATATTTGAAAACCGTACTTCATCAGCTCGGTCAAGGTTTAGCCCACCCTGATGCGAAAGCCGAAACCAGCATGGAACTTTTTTTTGAAGCCATCGATTTAAATACCCAACCTTGGATTTTTATGATCGCAGAGCGCTGGGGGGGGTCTGAAGTGGTAAGACGTGCGATTGCTCGTGAAATTGAGTTTCTAAATTCTGATTTGGCCAATGACCTACAAAAATTCGAAATCGTACAAAATTTTCATCAAGCTGATGATCTAAAAATGTTGTCGAATATTTTAATTAATTTATGTTTCACATGGGCAATGTCTTGGATTAGCTTGGGCCGTCAATATTCAGGTATGGAGCTTGAATTACAAAAACTGGTACTCAAAAAACAGTCCATTACCCAAATACGATTAATCTTTAAAGGGATTTTGAATTGGAATACTACTGAGGCATAAAAAAACCCGCTCAATGCGGGTTTTCTATTATTTAGCTTTGCGCTCTTTATCCAATAGATAATCAACCACTTGTAACACACGGCCATTATCACCTTGTACGACATACTTCCCATTTACTACAACAGCTGGCACACCCGTCAATTGATATTGTTGTGCTAATTTATTTGCTTGAGAGACTTTGGCAGTAATTGCGAAAGAATTATATAAACTATTGAATTTCGCTTCTGGGATACCATACTTCGTAAAGAATTGCGCTTGTGATTTTTGGTCAAAAATCTGCTGACCTTTGTCATGGATCGCGTGGAATAAAGGCAAATGGGTACGTTTACGAACACCAAGTGCTTCAGAAACGTAGTAGCCACGTGCATTCTGTTCCCATACTTTGTTCATTGCAGCAGGTGTACGGACAAAATTCACATCTTTTGGAATTTTACGTAACCAAGATTGCATATGAGGTTCTAAAGTAAAGCAATGACCACAGCCATACCAAAAGAACTCACGTACTTCCAATTTACCAGCGACATCAACCTTTCCTGGGTTTTGCACGACCGTATAATCTTTGCCTTCAACAAAGTTCGCCATTGCACCTGTTGAAAGTGCCATCAGCACCGCAGCGGCAACGCCACTAAAAACCACCTTTTTCATTAAGTTTTTATCCTCTAAATCATTCTGATTAGCATATGGTTTCACTATAAAACAAATATGAGAAAATCGTTTTGATTCTGTGAACTTTTTTACAAGATTTATCGCTTTTTTTGGAATTAGCGATACACTAAGATCTGATATAAATTCTACCCATTAAAACGAACTTTGCTAAGGTGGCTGTAATGACTCAACTGAATGTTGACCCACAAGAAATTGCTAAATTTGAAGCACTTGCTGCAGTATGGTGGGATCAACACTCTGAGTTTCGCCCTCTCCATCAAATCAATCCATTACGATTGAATTGGATTGATGAACATGCAGGTGGTCTTAGTGGCAAAAAAGTCCTAGATGTGGGCTGTGGCGGCGGCATTTTGGCTGAAAGTATGGCACGCCGTGGTGCCGATGTCCTCGGTATCGATATGGGCGCAGCACCATTAAATGTCGCACGTCTGCATGCAGAACAAGAAAATGTCACCAATATCGAATATCGTCAAATTCCAGTTGAGCAATTGGCTGAAGAACAAGCTGGTCAATACGATGTCGTAACTTGTATGGAAATGTTGGAACATGTACCAGATCCAGCGTCAATCATTCAAGCATGCCAAAAACTGGTGAAACCAAACGGTCATGTATTCTTCTCCACAATTAACCGTAATCCAAAATCATATTTATTTGCGATTATCGGTGCAGAGTATGTGTTACGTCTTTTGAAAAAAGGAACTCATGACTATCATAAATTTATTAAACCTTCTGAATTAGCGCATGATATTCGTAACGCAGGTTTAAAACTTAAAGATATGACAGGCTTACATTACAACCCATTAACTAAACATTATTGGTTAGCCCCAAATGTCGATGTGAACTATATGGTTTACACCCATAATGAGGTGAATGAATGAAGGCCGTACTTTTCGACCTAGATGGGACTTTAATTGACACTGCTGCGGATTTTATTCGTATTATTCAAGCAATGTGTCGTGAAGAAGGTCGAGAGATCGTAGATGCAGCCCTGATCCGAACTCAGGTCTCCGAGGGGGCTCGGGCGATGGTGAAATTGGTTTATCCTGAATTACAGGTTGATGATCCTATTTTCCTTGCACATCGTCAGCGCTTTCTAGATATCTATGGTGCTGATATTGCTGTGGATACAGACCTTTTTGCAGGAATGTATCCTTTAATTGAGGACTTGGAACAACGGGATATTCCATGGGGAATTGTGACAAACAAACCTCGTTGGCTGAGTGAGGCACTACTTCAAGCCTTAAACTTAACTGAACGTTGTGCCGTTCTCGTATGCCCAGAAGATGTTAAGCACACTAAACCTGACCCAGAACCAATGTATCTCGCTGCTCAACAAATTAATGTTCCAGCTGAACAATGCATTTATGTTGGTGATCATCCACGTGATATTGATGCAGGTCGAAGCGCAAATATGTACACGATTTTGGCTGCTTACGGATATTTACCATTAGAACACAAAGATGACTTAGATTCTTGGCAGGCAGATTGTATAGTGAATGATGTACAAGAATTACATCAACACTTAATCGAATTGATCGAATCTCACCAAAAAACAGCTTAATTAGAACAATGAAGGAGGTCGCAAATGAAATATTCAGAATATCAACCTCGCCCAGACTTATTAAAAGATAAAGTAATTTTAATTACGGGTGCAGGTGATGGCATTGGACGCGCAGCAGCGTTGAGCTATGCTTTACATGGTGCGACCGTCGTTCTTCATGGTAGAACGCTGAACAAGTTAGAAGTGATCTATGACGAAATTGAAAGTTTAGGTGCTCCTCAACCTGCAATTTTGCCACTGCAACTTTCTACTGCAACAGCATATGATTACGAACGTCTTGTGGAAACGCTTGACCAACAATTTGGTCGTTTAGATGGGATTTTGCACAATGCTGGGATTTTAGGTGAGCGCGTTGAATTGGCCCACTACCCTGCTGAAGTGTGGGATGATGTAATGGCTGTAAATTTAAGAGCACCTTTTGTTCTTACTCAACATTTACTTCCATTATTAGAAAAATCTCAAAATGCCTCTGTTGTTTTTGCAAGCTCAGGTGTCGGTCGTGAAGCACGTGCGAAATGGGGCGCATACTCAGTTTCAAAAATTGCCATTGAAGCGGTCAGTCAAATTTTTGCAAAAGAAAATGTCTATCCAAATATCCGTTATAACTGCATTAATCCTGGTGCAACACGAACAGCTATGCGTGCTAAAGCATATCCTGATGAAGATCCGAAAGTATTGGCAACGCCTGAACAAATCATGCCAGCTTATTTATATTTAATGGGCGAAGACAGTATAGGTATGAATGGTCAGAGTATTGATGCTCAGGATTAGTTTTTTCAAAATTACATGATGAGGATCGTCAGATCCTCTTTTTTTAAATTATAGTTCTAACAAAACCTATTAAAAAATTTACCTTTAGATTTTAAAAGCTTAAACAAATAAGTCTCAACAACTTTTGAATACACCCATAAACTAAGAAATTATCTAATGGTAGTATCACTTACTTTGCTTTAAGCATCTTAAGTATTTATAACTTAATAAAAACCCGACAATAATGTCGGGCTTTTATTTCATTCTGATCAGTCAAATAAACGATCGAAGAATGATTTCTTTTTAGGTGAAGATTTACTGTCCGCACCATCTAAAGATTCTTGTAACTCTTTTAAAAGTTCACGTTGACGTGCAGTTAAGTTGACTGGTGTTTCAATCACGATACGGCAAAGTAAATCACCTTGCATACTTGTGCGTACTGGTTTTACACCCTTGCCACGTAGACGGAACATTTTACCTGTTTGTGTTCCCTCAGGTACTTTCAAGTTCACACGACCATCAAGGGTTGGAATCTCAATTTCTTTACCCAATGCAGCATCAGCGATACTAATCGGCACATCCATATACAAGTCCGCGCCATCACGTTGGAAGATTTCATGTTCACGAACATTAACTTCTACGTATAGATCACCTGATTGACCATCACGAATCGCTTCACCTTTTCCAGTTAAACGAACGCGATCGCCATTATCTACGCCTGCAGGAATGGTAACTTCAAGTGTCTGTTGACGATCTTTAACACCTGAACCATGACAAGTGCCACAAGGATTTTTAATAATCTTACCTTGTCCGCGACAAGTGCTACACGTTTGCTGAACTGAGAAGAAACCTTGTTGCATACGGACTTGGCCAGCCCCGTGACAAGTTTTACAGGTTTCAACATCATTCGGGTTTTTAGAACCTTTACCATCACACACTTCACATGGTGCTGGCGCAGTAAAAGTAATTGTTTTCTTTACGCCACGTACAGCTTCTTCTAAGCTGAGCTCAAGCACATAACGTAAGTCTGAACCACGTCTTTGACGCTGTTGGCGACCGCCGCCACCAAACGCGCCACCGAAAATGTCACCAAACTGACTAAAAATGTCTTCAGCGCTAAAACCGCCACCGAAACCACCGCCGCCGCCACCGAAGCCGCCTTCAAACGCATTATGTCCCATGCGGTCATACATGCTGCGTTTTTCACTATCAGATAAAACTTCATACGCTTCAGCAGCTTCTTTGAATTTTTCTTCTGCTTCAGCATTATCAGGGTTACGGTCTGGATGATATTTCATCGCCAACTTACGGTAGGCTTTTTTAATTTCATCATCACTAGCTGTTTTAGAAACCCCTAAAACCTCATAATAATCACGTTTAGCCATGTCTGGCGATGCTCCACAAAAAAATTTGATATGACTTCTCTGCGGAATATGTTGGGGTCATATTCCGAGATTACAAGTAAATTAAATCATTATTTTAAAAAGCGGCTTTTTTCTGGATATACTTAACTAAGCCTTTAAGCCATGCATTTAGGAGAAATAGCCATGCAATTGTGGTAAAAATGACACCAATCACCGTACACCCTTTCACCCATAACACACTATCCCAATAGATAAAGCAGGCAGGAATAAACCAAAGAGCAGCAAATGCGGCCATCATCATGAATAGCACAACATTTCGTGCAATCCATAATGCTTGAGCATGGATCCAGACTTCAGCGTCTTGCGCTTGAGCCACTTTTTGCGCTAAAAAATAGGCGATTGCAGCACTGATACCAGTGAACAATGCAAGAAACATGAATACATAAGACATCGTAATTAATCGACGATGTCTTGTTAAATTGTCTCGCCCCATGGATGCTTTTTTATACCTCAACCGAGTGCACATTCAGTTTTTTTATGTACTCAGCCCACTGTGTTATTTTGTGTTAAAAACTAGGGACTACTATATTGAATTTTTCAATGCTTCGCACCTAGTATTCACATAAAACTACGCGGTTTTTGACTCTTTTTTTACTTTAAACCATGCCGCATAGAGTGCTGGCAAGAAGAACAGCGTTAATAATGTTGCGATAATGAGTCCACCCATAATTGCTACCGCCATTGGACCAAAGAAGATACTGCGTGAAAGCGGAATCATCGCCAACACAGCAGCCAATGCAGTCAAAATAATTGGACGGGCACGGCGTACTGTCGCTTCTAAAATCGCTTCCCATTGAGAATGACCCGCTTTGATATCTTGCTCGATCTGATCAATCAAGATAAGCGAATTACGCATAATCATT
The DNA here is from genome assembly GCF_056779935.1 of Acinetobacter sp. ANC_7512. Classification (NCBI taxonomy): domain Bacteria; kingdom Pseudomonadati; phylum Pseudomonadota; class Gammaproteobacteria; order Moraxellales; family Moraxellaceae; genus Acinetobacter; species Acinetobacter sp. ANC_7512. The sequence continues at coordinate 97,639 of NZ_JBWYIX010000012.1, forward strand.
CCAGATAAAGCAATGGTACCTAGCATCGCCACAAACCCGAAAGGCTTATTGAATATTAACAGGAACAATACCACGCCAATTAAACCCAAAGGCGCGGTCAAGAAAACAATAAACGAACGTGAAATACTCTTGAGCTGAATCATGAGCAAGGTAAAGACCACAGCCAAAAATAACGGCATGCCAGCATTTACTGAAGTTTGCCCACGTGCAGATTCCTCCACAGTGCCTCCCACTTCTACCAGATAACCACTTGGAAGTTCGGCACGAATTTTCTCAATAGATTCAGTTAATTCACCAACCACAGTAGCTGGTTGGAGTTTAGTCCGAATATCTGCGCGTACAGTAATCGTCGGCAAACGGTTACGATGCCAAATCAGACCATCTTCAAACTTATATTGGATATTCGCAATCTGTGCCAATGGAACTGTTGTACCTTGACTCGTCGGTACAGCGAGACTTTGTAACGATGCTACATCAACACGTTCCGCTTGATCGCCACGTAAACGAATATCAATTAACTCCCGTTTCTCACGATACTGATTAATCGCAGCGCCTGTTATTGAACTATTTAAGAAATTCGCCAAATCTAAGCTAGATACGCCTAACTGACGCGCACGATCTTGATCAATTTCAAGTGAAATAATTTTACTCGGCTCACCCCAATCTAAATGAACATTGGCGGTATTTGGATTTTCACTGATTGCTTGTGACACTAATTGTGCTCGTTGGCGAACAGTATTTAAATCTTCACCAGAAACACGGTATTGAATTGGATAACCGACTGGTGGCCCATTTTCCAATAGCGATACACGTGTCCGTACTTCAGGCAATAACTTACTAATTTCTTCACTCAGATTCTTTCTAATCTCATCTCGCTCATCTAATGAGGAAGCCAAAACCACAAATTGTGCAAAACTCGCCTGAGGCAATTGTTGATCAAGTGGTAAATAGAAACGTGGAGAACCTGTACCAACATAAGCGACGTAATTATCGATCCCTTTTTGAGTCGACAAGAATTTTTCTACTTTTTTAACCGCATTTTCTGTCGCTGTTAGAGAAGCACCTTCCTCTAGTTTTAGATCCACTAATATTTCAGCACGGTTTGATGGTGGGAAAAATTGTTGTGGAACAAATTTAAACATCAAAATTGACAAGACAAATATCGCAACCGTCGCAGCAATGACGGTTTTACGATAAGTAATACATAACTCAACCCAAGATCTAAATTTTTGATACATCTTAGTTTGATATGGATCGTGATGCTCACCATGGTGTTGAACGACGGGTTGTGGCTCTGGTTGTTGACGTAATCTTGCCCATAAGCGTTGATACCACGGAGCTTTCTGATTCATTTGATTAAAATCAGGCAGTAATTTGTCACCTAAATAAGGAACAAACAGTACCGCTGCAAACCATGACACCACTAAAGCAATGGTTACAACTTGGAAGATTGAGCGAGTATATTCACCTGTGCTCGACGCAGCAGTGGCAATCGGCAAGAATCCAGCTGCAGTGATCAGCGTCCCCGTTAACATTGGAAATGCGGTCGACTTCCAAGCAAAACCTGCGGCTTTTAATCTGCTATATCCTTGTTCCATTTTAATGGCCATCATTTCAACTGCAATGATAGCGTCATCAACCAAAAGTCCAAGTGCTAAAATTAACGCGCCTAAAGAAATCTTGTGCAGTCCAACATCAAAGAAATTCATGCCTGCGAACGTCATTGCCAAGACCAAGGGAATAGAGAAAGCGACCACTAATCCTGTACGGAAACCTAAAGAGAAGAAGCTGACCAATAAGACAATAATCACGGCCTCTGCGAGCACTTTGATAAATTCGTGAATACTGCGTTGCACCGCTACAGGCTGATCTGAAACTTTTTTAAGTTCCATCCCTAAAGGTAAAGTTTGTTGTAGATCATTAAAGGTCTTTTCTAGATTTTTCCCTAGCGCAATGATATCACCACCCTTACGCATAGACACCGCAATACCAATACCATTTTTGCCCATAAAGCGCATACGTGGTTGAGCTGGCTCACTAAAGCCACGGTAAACTTCAGCCACATCGCCCAATTGAATGGTCTTATCACCAACCAGTAATGGCATGTTCTTGAGATCTTCGACTGATTTCAATTGTCCGCTGACACGCACTTGAATACGATCTGAGCTTGTTTCAAAGAAACCTGCGCTCGCCATGGTATTTTGTTTTTGTAGTGCTTCTTGAATTGCAGAAACTGGAATACCCAATTGAGCGGTTTTTGTATTTGAAATTTCTATCCAAATTTTTTGATCTTGCAAGCCAACTAAATCAACCTTACCAACATCTTGTACACGTTGTAGTTGCAGCTGTAAGCGATCGGCATATTCCTTCATCACGGCATAATCAAAATCATCACCCGTTAAGACATAAATATTCCCAAAGGTGTCACCAAATTCATCGTTAAAGAATGGACCTTGAACACCGCTAGGAAGTTGGTGTTTGATATCTCCAATTTTTTTTCTAACCTGATACCAAACATTCGGTAATTCATGGGAACGCAGCGAGTCTTTGGCAACAAAGGTCACCATTGATTCACCAGGACGAGAATAGGCTGCAATACGATCATAGAGCCCCGTACTCATTAATTCTTTTTCAATGCGATCAGTTACTTGTAATGAAACTTCTTCCGCTGTCGCACCTGGCCAATAGGTTTGAACCACCATTACTTTGAAACTAAATGGAGGGTCTTCACTTTGTGATAGTTTTGAGTAGGAATAAACACCCAATATTCCCATCAAAATCATGAAATAAAGGATCAGTCCCTTATTTTTTAACGCCCATTCTGACAAGTTAAAGTTCATATTTTCGCTCCAACTTGTCCTGCTTTTACATTCACTGCGCGGTTTTGACGATCAATCGGATTAATTTTTTGTTTATCTCGCAGTAAGTGTACACCGCCAACCACGACCCAATCAGAAGCTTTTAAACCTTGGGTCACAGGTACCGTATCACGACCATAAGCACCTATTTGAACATTCACCTTACGGATACTGTGATCTGGATTCACAACCCAAACATAAGGCTGATCTTCTGTTGCAGATACACTGGTCAAAGGAACATTAATCACATTTGAACTGGTATTTGAAAAAAATACTCGCGCACTTTGTCCAAGTTGAATTGCTGAACGCCCTTCAGTCAAAGCAACTTTGACACTAAATGTTCTAGATTGGTCGGCAGCAGGTGAAATTTCACGCACATATGCGGCGAAACGCTCCTCTGGTTTTGACCATAGCGTAACCCAAGCTTTTTGACCTGTTTTAATTTCTGATACTGCTTGTTCTGGCACACCAATCACCACTTCACGATCACCATCTATCGCCAGTTGATACGCTGCCTGCCCTGCTGCGATCACTTGACCAACTTCAATACTACGCTCAGTGATGACGCCATTTTTATTGGCAATGAGTTGGTTATATCCCGTCTGATTACTACTCACTGCATAATTTGATTGTGCTTGTTTTAAATTGGACATGGCCGATTTATATTGATTTTCTACGGCATCATATTGCGAACGACTCACCGCATTAATAGGTAATAACTGCTTAAAGCGTTTGTATTCTTCTTCGGCAATTTTGGCTGCAGATTGCGCGCTTTCTAACTGAGCTTTTGAAGCATTTAGCTGCAGTTGAGCATCTTTCACATCTAATTTTGCTAAGACTTGCCCGACTTTGACTCGATCCCCTACATCAACATAGCGTTCAGTAATTTGTCCTCCAACACGAAAAGCCAATGCCGTTTGCTGTCTCGCCTGAACTTCTCCTGCATAACTTTTCAGTTCATCTTGGGAGGTATTCGGCTGGGCAACCATCACAAATGGAATTTGTTCCTCTGTGGGTTTATCCTTACTACACGCGGTGAGTATCACGCTACAAATGAGCATTAGACTGTATGTGGCAAATTTTTGAGGACTCATGTGCACTGCTCTTATGTCAATTTTTAGGCAAATCAAATTAGGGATATTAATTTGATTATTTTTTAATTAATATACCGCATGGTACAGTAATTAAAAATCATTTTTCAAGGTATGACCTAAACTGTTTTTTTTGGATTTTTTTGTGCAAATGAATATTGGACGTCCTAAGGATTTAGTTAAAAAGAAACAAATATTAGAGGCAGCTAAACGTTTGTTTCTAAAACAGGGCTTTCATGGTTCAAGCATGAATCAAATTGCCAAAGAAGCTGGCGTGACTAAACTGACGGTGTATAACCATTTTCAAGATAAAGAATCGTTATTTACCTATGCAATTGCAGAAACGTGCGAAGAATCAATCAATGCTCGGCGAATCCAATTACACCCTGAATCCAATTTTTTAGAAGACTTCTATCAGGTGTGTAGTTTAGCGCTGCAAATTGTCAATCTTCCTGAAGCCATTAAGCTTGAGCATTTATTATTAGAATTGGCAGCAGAGCAAAATCCTTTGGCTGAACCTTTTTATAATGCATCTCATAAGCGGTTATTTGTGGTTTGGACTGATTTTTTTGCTCAAGCGATTGAGCACGGATTTATCCAGAAAGATGATGCTGAAAAGCAAACACATTTGCTCCTTTCTTTACTCTTAGGGCATCGACATCATGAAGTATTGTTAGGTGTTCGTCAGGTTCCCAATGAAGCAGAATGTGATGAAATTATTCATCAAGCCATCGAATTATTTATGCTGAAATACAAAAAATAGCTCTCTCCATTCTTAAATGGCGTATTTTTCACCTAATTTTCTTTAAATTATTTTGCAATCGCTTGGCATGTCATGAATAAGCGGTATAGTCAAAAGAACAAGAAAAGGAGAAAAAAATGATTCAACAAATTGATGCTCCATTACGTGAAGACGTACGCTTACTCGGTAATCTTTTAGGAGAGACTTTAAAAGAACAAGCTGGACAAGATTTGTTTAATCAAGTTGAACAAATTCGTGCACTCGCGAAAGGTGCACGTGATGGTGATAGCGAAGCTGAAAAACAATTAGAAAGTTTATTTTTAAGTTTAAAAGATGATGAGATTCTTCCACTGACACGCGCTTTTTCACATTTTCTGAACTTTGCCAATATTGCAGAACAATATCATGTGGTACGTAGCCGTCGCCAAAATGAGTTTGATGAAAACGGTGCTGCAGCAAATGTCCTTATTCCCCTTTTTGAAAAATTTCAACAACAGCTGATTTCAGCGGAAACCCTTTATCAACAAATTTGTGAGCTAAATATTGAGCTTGTACTCACCGCACATCCTACGGAAGTTAGTCGTCGCACCTTGATCCAAAAATATGATGGGATCAACGAGTGTTTATCTAAGTTTGATCAGCAAAAGCTGACCCCCAAACAGCGCGCTCAAGTTCTTTCTGAATTAAAACAATTGGTTTGTTCAGCATGGCAAACCGATGAAATTCGCCAACATCGTCCAACCCCAATTGATGAAGCAAAATGGGGTTTTACTACCATTGAGCAAACTTTATGGAACGCTATTCCTAAGTTTGTCCGTGAATTGAATCAATTGGTTCAAGAGCATTGTTCTCAAGCTTTACCTTTAGATATTGCACCTGTGCGGTTTGCATCTTGGATGGGTGGTGACCGAGATGGAAACCCAAATGTCACACACAAAGTGACTCAAGAAGTTTTATGGTTATCTCGATGGAAAGCCGCGGATCTCTACCTCCGAGATATTGAAGATTTACGTTGGGAGCTTTCTGTTCAGGCGTGCAGTGATGAACTAAAGACTGCCTTAGGTCAGCCTCATCCAGAGCCTTATCGTGAATATTTAAGAACAACACGTGAACGCTTAAAAATTACAAGAGAATGGCTCACTGCAAAATTACAAGGTCAACATTCTGATGTGGATCGTAGCCAGATTATTCATCACAAAGATGAGTTGTTGCAGCCATTATTGTTATGTTATCGCTCATTAGTCGATTCAAACCTTTCCGGTATTGCTCAAGGAAAGTTACTCGATTTTATTTATCGCGTGAATTGTTTCGGTATTGAGTTATTAAAACTAGATATTCGCCAAGAGTCAGGTCGTCATCGTCAAGCAATTTCAGCGATTACTGAGTATCTTGGACTTGGCAATTTTGAGACATGGACTGAACAAGCCCGTCAAAACTTCTTATTACAAGAACTGCAAAGCAAACGCCCTTTACTTCCTAAACATCTTAATGAATCTGCTCAAAGTCTTATTGAGCATCCTGATGTTCAAGAAGTATTCGCTACCATGCGAACTTTGGCAGAACAACCTGCTGAGAGTCTAGGTGCTTATATTATTTCAATGGCGGAATATCCAAGTGACGTTTTGGCGGTTCTATTACTCCAAAAAGAAGCAGGTATTAAGCAACCTCTGCGTGTAGTTCCATTATTTGAAACGTTAAAAGATTTAGATGGCGCAGCTTCGACCATGAATACTTTATTCAGTATGCATTGGTACAAACAACATATTCAAAACAAGCACGAGGTCATGATTGGTTACTCTGACTCAGCAAAAGATGCAGGTTTCATGTCTGCGAATTGGGCTCAGTACCGTGCACAAGAAGAGTTAACAGCTATTGCCAAACAACATGGTATACAACTCACTTTGTTCCATGGTCGTGGTGGCTCAATTAGTCGTGGTGGTGCTCCAACCCAACAAGCACTATTTTCACAACCACCTGGCTCAATCTCAGGTGCAATCCGTGTGACCGAACAAGGCGAAATGATCCGATTCAAATTTGGATTAGAAGAAATCGCACTGCAAAATTTAGAAATTTATACCGCAGCTACCTTAGAAGCGACTTTACTCCCACCACCAGAACCCAAGGCAGCATGGCGCGAGTTGATGCACAAGATGACGGAACTCTCTGTGAATGTTTACCGTCAAACAGTCCGCGAAAACCCTCATTTTGTCCAATACTTAAGAACCGTGACGCCAGAGCTTGAATTACAGATGCTACCTTTGGGTTCAAGACCAGCGAAACGAAAAATCAGCGGTGGTATTGAATCCTTACGTGCAATTCCATGGGTATTTGCATGGACTCAAATTCGATTAATGCTTCCAGCATGGTTAGGTACTGGTGCAGCCATCAATCAAGTCATTTCAGAAGGTCACAAAGCTGAGCTAGATGAAATGTTAGAACAATGGCCTTATTTCCAAACTTTAATTGATATGTTGGAGATGGTGCTATCTAAATCAGATAGCAATGTCGCATTGTATTATGAATCTCATCTCACCCAAGATGAAAATCTTAAAGTATTGGGTGCGGAACTACGCCAACGCTTACATGACGCAGTACAAACTTTATTGGCAATGAAAGGTGAATCTAAATTACTCAGTTCTAATGAAGTTCTTGATCAAGCCATGAAGATTCGTAAACCCTATCTTCTTCCATTACACCTGTTACAAGCAGAACTCATGAAAAGACGTCGCGAATATTTAGCTGAACGAACTGTCGAACAAACTGAGGTTGACCATGCATTAATGGTAAGTATTGCAGGTATTGCTGCTGGATTACGTAATACGGGTTGATTTCACGACTGCCTATGCTCAAGTACCTTTATGGGCTTGAGCAATTTAGAGACTTTATTCTAATTTTCAGTAATGACAACGAAGCACCTATAAATTTTTTACTCAATATGGATATAGATTTTTTTGATATAGCTGAATTGCAATAGGCTGATTTTACTTTATTTTTAAAACATATTTTTTTTACCGATGGGTAAAAATTCAATAAAAGTCAGACCATTAGTTTTAATAATTTTGCAAGAAACAGATGATTTCTCATAAAACAGGCGTATGATGTGCACAATTTAACTATTGAGTGCTCACTTTATGACCAGTTGGTTTCCTAAATGGCGTCCCTTTACGGATGATATTGATACGCGTCCTGTTGGCACGACCGAATATTTACCTCCTGCGCAAAGTGTAGTTCTTGGCATTCAACATGCTTTTGCCATGTTTGGTGCGACAGTTTTAGCACCATTATTAATGGGTTTTGATCCTAATCTTGCCATATTAATGTCAGGTATTTGTACCCTGTTATTTTTCCTCATCACTGGCGGTCGAGTGCCCAGTTATTTAGGCTCAAGCTTTGCTTTTATTGGTGTAGTCATCGCGGCAACGGGATATGCCGGTGCTGGAGCAAATGCGAATATTGCATTAGCTGCTGGGGGAATTATTACCTGTGGTGTACTTTATGCCTTAATTGGTTTTCTGGTGATGGCAACAGGTACTCGATGGATTGAAAAGCTCATGCCTCCTGTCGTAACAGGTTCTGTGGTCATGATCATCGGTCTGCATCTTGCACCGGTAACGGTAAAAAGTGTCGCGGGTAATCCATTTAATATGTGGATGGCATTGATTACTGTCATTTGTATGGCTTCAATTGCAGTATTCACCAAAGGGATGCTACAACGCCTACTTTTACTTGTGGGTTTGGTGCTGTCTTATATCGTATACTTTGTTATTACGAATATCATGGGTTACGGTACTCCAATTAACTTCACGCCGATTACACAAGCTGCATGGTTTGGTCTGCCTAACTTTCATGCTCCTGAGTTCAGTATGAACGCGATGCTCATCATTGCTCCTGTAGCTTTAATTTTAGTGGCTGAAAACTTAGGTCACATCAAAGCAGTCTCTGCCATGACTGGTGAAAATCTAGACCCACATATTGGTAAAGCGTTTGTAGCCGATGGTGTTGCAACATCATTAGCCGGTGGTGTAGGTGCTCCAGGCATGACCACTTATGGGGAAAATATTGGCGTGATGGCTGTGACACGTGTCTATTCCACGATTATTTTTGCCATCGCAGGTGTATTCGCAATTTTCCTTGGCTTATCACCAAAATTTGGTGCAATTATTCAAACCATTCCAACTGCGATTCTTGCAGGTGCATCAATTGTGGTGTTTGGTTTAATTACCATCGCTGGTGCTAAAATTTGGATCGAACATCGTGTCGATTTCTCTAAAAATAAAAACCTCATGATTGCTGCGATCACGCTGATCTTAGGTACTGGTGACTTTGCGCTTCAATTTGGTAGCTTCAATTTAGGTGGTATTGGAACGGCTACCTTTGCTGCATTATTCCTGAATTGGTTCTTTAGCTTAGGTGGAAAGTCTAACTAAAAATCTATCGCATATAAAAAAAGAGAGCTTAATGCTCTCTTTTTTAATTTTTTATTCTAATTAAGTATTTTAAGATTTTTTTCAATGGGTTTAGGTCGACCAAAATAATAGCCTTGAAACGTATTACAACCATTTTCTTTTAGAACTTGGAACTGCTCTTCAGTTTCTACACCCTCTGCCACCACATTCAGATCAAGAATTTGTGCTAAATCAATAATCGTTTTCACAATAGCAATATCACGTGGATTACCGACAATATTTTCTACAAATGAACGATCAATTTTGAGTTGATCCAGTGGAAGCATTTTGAGGTAATTCAATGAAGAATATCCTGTTCCAAAATCATCCATAGAGAATCTTAATCCACGCTCGATGAGCTTTTTCATTTTCTCAATTGAGTTATGCATATCGGTATAGAACATGCTTTCAGTGAGTTCTAAACGTAATAATGTTGGATCAATTCCTGCTTCATCAATAATCCGAAGCACATTTTTATCAAAGTCAGTCTTACGGAATTGTTCGACACTAATATTGACTGAAATCGTCCAGTTTGAAGATTCTGGGTATTGGCTCCAATCTTTTAACTGTTGGCATGCTAATACTAATACACGATTACCAACATCATGTATGAGATCAGTTTTCTCCACTTCTTCAATAAATCGACCTGGTAAAATTAAACCGTGTTCAGGATGACTCCAACGTAGCAAAGCCTCATACCCGATCACTTCCTCTTCGCGATTTACTAAAATCTGATAATAAAGTTGGAACTCATCTCGTAATAAAGCTAATCTTAAATCATTTAATAAAGCAGCTTTAGCAATAACACTTTGTTCCATTTCAGGATCAAAAACACATATGCAGTTTTTACCATTTTCTTTAGCTTGATACAGCGCCATGTCGGCGTACTTAAGCAACTCATTTTTTGGCAATTTTGAATTACGGAAAATAAAAATTCCGATACTAGAGCTAGTATGAATTTTATTATCCTTTAATACGAAAGGCTCATTTAATGCAGCACGAACTTTATCAGCGATTTGCATCACTGCTTGATTAGCAATCGTTTCATCTGGATCTAAATCTGAAAGAATAATTAAAAACTCGTCTCCACCAAGACGGACAATTGCATTCTGCTGTGCCACACACTCCATAAGACGCACCGAGACCATTTTGAGTAGGTCATCTCCACGATCGTGTCCTAACGTGTCATTAATATTTTTGAAGTTATCCAAATCCAACATCATGAGTGCACTATGTGTACCATTTTGTTTACATGATTCAATCACCGCCAACATGCGTTCTTGCATAAAACGGCGGTTAGGCAATCCCGTTAATTCATCATGTAATGCCATATAACGTGCATGGTCTTCGGAATTTTTTAGCTGTGTGATATCAGTTCGAATGGAGATATAGTTTTGTAAAACGCCATTATTATCTTTAAGCGGCACAATCGTGGTTTCAACCCAATATAAAGAACCATTTTTAGCTCGGTTACAAATTTCGCCTTTCCAAATTTCTCCACTCGAAATGGCTTTCCACATATATTTAAAAAAACTTCTCGGGTGATAGCCTGAATTAATAATTTTATGTGTCGATCCGACCAGTTCTTCATAAGAATACTGTGAGATATTACAAAACTTCTCATTGACATGAGTAATGACACCACGTGCATCTGTTATGGCTACAATTGAATGTGCATCAATGGCTACTTTGTAGTTTTCAAGATCCTTGACTATTTTTTCTAATTGTAACTGGGTATCCATAGCGCCTTCGACCGTCAGTCTAAAAAGTGATGTATCCAAATGTTAACTTAATATTATTTTTTGTAACACTAAGCTTTGTTGAACCAGTTCACAAATCGGCTATATATTTTGTAAATTTCAATGAATAAAAGAGGAAACTAAGTTCCTCATTCTTATTAAGAATTCCGACTGTTATGGTCGTAATTCTTTTAACTCTCTTTGAATAAAGTGTTGAATCATCTCTCGATATATTTTTTCCATGAGTAATGGATCCACACCATTTTTTGTAGCCAATTCACGTATTTTTTCAATCACTATTTCAACACGTTCAGGTGACTGTACATCTTGGATAGTTCTTTTAAATCGCACTGCCTGATCTACGTAATATTGGCGTAAACCAATTAATTCTGTTATAGCTTGATCAATTGAATCTATTTGTGCTCGAGCTTGCTGAAGGGTTTCGCATTTTTCTTTATTGATTTTCAATTGATTCGGTATCCCTGTGTTCAGATTCATTTTCACTTTTGTACTTTTGTTCTAACACATTACTGAAAATACTTTCAATCATCCATACACGATATAAGCTATTAAACACATAACTCTTTCCATCGATACGAAGCTCAAGCACTGGTAAATCAGGTTGTGATTTCATCTCACAGAGTAATTGATTTTCTTCCAGCTTTTGACTGATCGACTCTTCAGTGAGCGTCGTGATATTCAAGCTCTGTTTTAAGGCTTGAATATGAGGTCGATACGATAGATCTTTACCTTTACTCCATACAGCCTGCAAGATTTCATACATTGCATCAAGGCGTTGATCCTCAGGCACACTGTAAAACAATCGTGCTATTTCATATGTCGCCTGCTGAGTCGGTCGGCAAAACGGCGTAAATTTTACTTCTGTTCGTTTAGATAAACGCGTTGCCAAACTCCAATCAAATAAATCTCGTCCCTGATATTGCAATGGATAAACGGTAAGTTGGATATCGTAATAATCGGCAAGTTCCTCTTTAATATAAGCTAATAATAACCAAGAGATCGGATCTTCTAATGCAATATAGAGGTCCAACTCAGGATTCATCGCCTGAATCTCAGATAATTCTTCAGCATCATTCATTAGGTGTTCCCGCCACTCAATATGATTGATGAGAAAAATAGGATTACCGGTCAAGAGTCTTTGTTGTTTTAAACGGCGGGTCAATCTTAATAAATCATCTACCGCATGATACCGACGATTACCGAGCTCAAAAAAACTTGCTAAAACTGGCGTGTGATCAAAAGTTCGCTCAGCGATTTGTTGTTCTTTTCGATGTCGACTAGCCATGACATACAAAGTACGTAATTTTCCATACTGCTGTTGCCACAACATATGGAAGACATCTTCCAATAAATAGAGAAAATTTTCACCTGTTAATGGGGTATTTCGTAAAATCGTTTCTGCCTGTTGAATCGCTTCAGCACTTGGTATTTCAGGCTTTTCATTATCGAATCCGAAACGATGCTGGTACGCTAAAATTTGGGCATCACGTAGACTGTAATCTTGCCACTCTTCAGGACTCATATCATTTGGAGCTTCAGCAGCAGTATCTGAGATAACAATTTTTAAAGGCTTAATTTCATCTTTTAAAATGTCATTTAATTGTGCCAATTGCTGGACTGCAAGATAACTATACACATCATCTAAACGAAGATAGATCGTTAAACCCTGCTCAGTTGACAAGACCTCTTGACGATTTGGTTTCTGATAAAACCAACTCGATCGTAGCGGATCAAACCAACGGCGTAACAATGACATGAGATGTGCCTCAGATGATTTTACTGGTAAATTATGTGCTCAAAGTATCGAATTCATCGCTTTTTTTAAAACTAAAAAAGTTTGAACGCGAGCAAAACTTATATCAAGACAAAGAGAATTGATCAATATTTATGACCTTTCTATCAAATATTGTCATTAATGTAATTGACGCTTTCAGATGAAATTCAAACTTTTCGTGATTAAAAAAGCATCCCGAAGGATGCTTTTGAATCATGATGGATCTAGTTTATAACTAGATTAGATGTCACGTACCGCACCTTTTGCAGCACTTGTTGCATGCATTGCATACGCTTTCAGTGCTTTAGATACTTTACGTGGACGCTCTTTCGCAGGCTTCCAACCTTTAGCTTCTTGTACTTCACGGCGCGCAGCCAATACATCATCAGCAACTGCTAAGTGAATCGTACGGTTTGGAATATCAATTTCGATACGGTCACCATCTTCAACCAATGCAATTGCACCGCCTTCAGCCGCTTCTGGAGACACGTGACCAATTGAAAGACCTGATGAACCACCCGAGAATCGACCATCAGTCACAAGCGCACAGTCTTTACCTAAGCCTTTTGATTTTAAGTAGCTTGTTGGATACAGCATTTCTTGCATACCCGGACCACCTTGTGGACCTTCGTAACGAATCAGAACCACGTCACCTGCTACGATTTTGCCGCCTAAGATTGCTTCTACTGCATCATCTTGGCTTTCAAATACGCGTGCTGTACCGTTGAATTTCAGAATCGAGTCATCTACACCAGCCGTTTTTACGATACAACCATCAAGTGCGATGTTACCGTAAAGGACTGCTAAACCGCCGTCTTTAGAGAAAGCATGTTCTGCATTACGAATCACGCCATTTTCACGGTCGCCATCAAGACGTGTGTAGTAACGGTCTTGTGAGAATGCTGTTTGTGTTGGTACACCGCCCGGTGCTGATTTATAGAAGTTATATACCTCTTCATTTTCAGTACGAATAATGTCCCACTTATCTAAAGCGTCTTTTAATGTTTTTTCGTGTACGGTTGGTACAGAAGTATCTAACAAACCTGCACGGTCTAGTTCGCCAAGGATCGACATGATACCGCCTGCACGGTGGACATCTTCCATGTGAACATTTTTAACCGCAGGTGCAACTTTACACAGTACAGGCACTTTACGTGATAAACGATCGATATCATCCATTGTAAAATCAACTTCTGCTTCATGCGCAGCCGCTAATAAGTGAAGTACTGTATTGGTAGAACCACCCATCGCGATATCTAAAGTCATGGCATTTTCATAAGCAGCTTTAGGGGCAATGTTGCGTGGTAATACGCTGTAATCATTTTGTTCGTAATGGCGTTTTGTGATTTCAACAATCAACTGACCCGCACGCTCAAATAGTTTTTTACGGTTGGCATGCGTTGCAAGTGTTGAACCATTACCCGGTAATGATAAACCTAATGCTTCTGTCAAACAGTTCATTGAGTTTGCAGTAAACATCCCTGAACATGAACCGCAAGTCGGGCATGCAGAACGTTCGTATGCTTTTACTTCTTCATCTGTGTAGTTGTCATCTGCAGCAACAATCATGGCATCCACAAGGTCAATTGCTTGTTCACCACCACGAATTTGGACTTTACCAGCTTCCATTGGACCGCCTGAAACAAACACAACAGGAATGTTTAAGCGCATTGCTGCCATCAACATTCCCGGTGTGATTTTGTCGCAGTTCGAGATACAAACCATTGCATCTGCACAGTGTGCATTGACCATGTATTCAACTGAGTCAGCAATCAAGTCACGCGATGGTAATGAATACAACATTCCGTCGTGACCCATTGCAATACCGTCGTCTACTGCGATTGTATTAAATTCTTTAGCTACACCACCCGCTTGTTCAATCTGACGTGCAACAAGCTGACCTAAGTCTTTAAGATGCACATGACCCGGTACGAATTGTGTGAATGAGTTGACTACTGCAATAATTGGTTTGCCAAAATCTTCGTCTTTCATTCCAGTTGCACGCCATAAGCCACGTGCACCCGCCATATTTCTTCCGTGTGTTGATGTTTTCGAACGATAGTCAGGCATTTTTATTTCCAACTTAAGCTGAGCTCGATGAATATGTATTCAATCTGGCTAAATGATACTGAAATATAAGGCTAAATCAGTTGAACCTTACTTCTATTATGACAGCTTTCTGATTAACAGTTAACCATTGCTTGCAATTGTTCGTATAGGTCTGATTTGCCCTCAACGATCTAAATCGATGTAAGAGATATGATCTACTATAAACCCTTATCTGAAATCGTAATACAAAACTTTCATGAATCTTTTTTTAAAAATACATAAATTTTATTAATCACACCTTAAGCACAAAATGCACATGAAAACGTTTCAAATTACGACCTTATTTGGGCGAAAATCGCTTTTGGCATATAATGTTCTTTATATTGTTTTGGAAGTGTCTGAGTGAAAATCATCTTTGCGGGAACCCCTGAATTTGCAGCGAGTGCATTAGCAGCTTTGCTAAAGACTTCTCATGAAATTGTTGCTGTGTATACGCAGCCAGACCGTAAAGCAGGACGTGGACAAAAACTAACAGCGTCAGCGGTAAAGCAATTGGCGCTTGAGCACAATATTCCTGTTTACCAACCTTTACATTTTAAATCGTCGACTGAGGAAGGTTTGGCTGCTCAAGCTGAACTCAAGTCTTTCAATGCTGATGTGATGGTGGTCGCAGCATACGGTTTAATCTTGCCTCAAGTCGTTTTAGATACACCTAAATACGGCTGCTTGAATATTCATGGTTCCTTATTGCCTCGCTGGCGAGGTGCAGCCCCTATTCAACGTGCTATCGCGACAGGTGATACTGAAACAGGTATTACGATCATGAAAATGGCAGCTGGTCTAGACACTGGTGACATGATGTTTAAAACGATCTGTCCTATTACGGCTGAAGATACTTCCGCAACCTTACATGATAAACTGGCTCAACAAGGGGCTGAAGCCACTCTCGCTGTTTTAGAAAGTGAAGACACTTTAAAGCATTATTTAGATACACGTGAAGTTCAAGATGAATCACTTACAGTGTATGCACATAAACTGTCGAAGGCTGAAGCTCAAATTAACTGGGCAAATGATGCTGTGACGATTGATCGAAATATCCGTGCTTTCAATCCTTGGCCCGTAGCTTTCAC
Organism: Acinetobacter sp. ANC_7512; assembly: GCF_056779935.1. Classification (NCBI taxonomy): domain Bacteria; kingdom Pseudomonadati; phylum Pseudomonadota; class Gammaproteobacteria; order Moraxellales; family Moraxellaceae; genus Acinetobacter; species Acinetobacter sp. ANC_7512. Next base: position 113,488 of record NZ_JBWYIX010000012.1, read on the forward strand.
TCCTATTGATGAAACCAACAATTTACGTATTTGGAATTCGAAACTTTCTTCACTCACTCCATCAACTCAACAAGTCGGTGAAATCATCGGTGTCGATCAGGATGGTGTTCACGTTGTGTGTGGTGATCATCAAGTGATTTGCCTCACTCAACTTCAGTGGCCAGGCGGTAAAGCGCTCAATGCTGCACAAATTCTACAAAGTCAAAAATTGCAGCCAGGACAGATCTTCGCATGAGCCAACAATCTTCTCATTTAAATTTACGCGGACATGTGATTAAAACATTACTGGCCGTTCAGAATGGGCAATCCCTCACCTCTGTTCTTTCCCAACATCTTTCATTGGTTGGTGAGCGTGATCGGGCCTTATTTCATGAATTGACTTTAGGCACTTTACGCCAATGGCATGCACTTAAAGCAATTACTCTCCCTCTTCTGACTAAACCGCTCAACAACGAAACCGTTGAAAGCTGCCTATATTTAGGTTTATATCAACTGCTTTGCACGCGTATTCCAGCACATGCGGCTATCTCAGAAACGGTAACAGCCACCAAACAACTTGGTTTTGAAGCTTTAAGTGGCGTCGTGAATGCGATTCTACGTCGTGTTTCACGTGAAACTGAAGAATTCGGCGAAGCATTAGACCAAGCCCATGGTTTACCTAGTTGGCTATTTAAACGCTTGAAAAAAGATTGGCCAGAGCATCTTCAAATGCTTTCAGCTGAGCTTAAACTGGCTGCGCCTTTGACACTACGTGTAAATGAACGACAGGTAAGCCGTGAGGAATATTTAGATATTCTTGATGAAGAAGGGATTGATGCTCATCCATGTGAATGGTCCGATGTAGGCATTATCTTAGATCAATCCGTGCATATTCCTCACCTCCCTGGCTTTGAAGAAGGTGGTTTTTCTGTTCAGGATGAACATGCTCAACTTTGCGCGACCTTGTTGCCGAATCTTGATGATAAGATCGTAATTGATGCATGTGCGGCTCCAGGTGGAAAAACAGCACATATTTTAGAGTGTTATCGTCCTAAAAAGCTGTATGCGATCGATCACGACACAAAGCGTTTAAGCCGCGTAAGTGAAAACTTAGAGCGTCTTGCTCTTAATCAGTATGCACCAGTGGAAATACTGACTGCTGATGCTACGGTATGGTCTGCACCTGAACAGGCTGACTGTATTATTCTTGATGCACCGTGTTCTGCTATTGGAGTTGTACGACGTCATCCAGATATTCGTTTACTTCGCCAATCTACCGATATCCAACAAACGGTTGCTCTTCAAAAACAGATTCTGAATCATATGTGGCAACAACTCAAAGTTGGCGGGTCAATGCTTTATATTACCTGCTCGATTTTGAAAGCTGAAAATGAACACCAAATGATTGATTTCTTCAACACGCATGCAGATGCTCAAGAAATCAAATTAAATGTAAATTGGGGAATTGAACAAATCCACGGCCGTCAGTTATTGCCACAACAAGGTCATGGGGATGGATTCTATTATTGTTTAATTCAAAAGATTTAATGCTATTTTTTAAGATAGTTTATTTCTAATTTATCGACATATTAAAAAAGCCATGACTCATATCATGGCTTTTTTAATATTGATCTAAAGTGGTTTAATCTTCAAGCTCATCTGGGTTTTTTGCCAAATGAATCATTGCTAAAATAAGACCACCCCATAACAGCACTGTTGAGATAATAAGCATCATTAAAGCAGAAGTATTCATCTTATTTCTCCTCAGGTCCATTGTCTTTTAGACGACTAAAAACAACCGCACAGAATACAAAGATTGCAACTACACCGCCACCAATTGGCAATAGAATCTCAATTGGATAACCGCCATAACCTTCAGTAAATATTGACTTCAAGGTCATCAATAGCGCAGCTAACAATGAGATTGGCGTAACTACAGTCAACATGAAGTTCCAACCAGCACCTAGCTTAATACTAGAATATTGATTTACATGTTCTTGAAGTTGCTTTAACAACGGGCGACGGAACCATGACACCAATATGATTGATAATAAGCCACCCGCGACAATACCAATATTATTGGCAAAGTAATCGATAATATCGACAAACGTAATCGCGCTGTGAGTTGAAAACAATAAAGTTGAAACAATTGCTGAACCACCTGCAATAATTGTCACAGCCTTCTTACGAGACCATCCTAACTTGTCTTGAAAACCTGCGATTGGAACTTGAAGGATACTGACCATGGATGTAATCCCTGCAACTGTTAAAGATGCAAAGAACAAGAAGCCAAATAAGTCTCCGCCAGCCCCCATGCTTGAAATGATTTTAGGGAAAGCGATAAAAGCTAAACCAATACCACCAGATACCACATCGTCAACTGAAGCACCCGCACTGTAGGCCATGAAACCTAATGCTGCAAATACCCCAATACCAGCTAAAATTTCAAAAGATGAATTTGCAAGAGCAACGACTAGTCCAGAACCAGTTAAATTCGTTTTTTTCTTCAAATACGAAGCGTAGGTCAACATAATCCCGAAACCAACGGATAACGAGAAAAAGATATGGCCAAATGCAGCTAACCACACTTTATAGTTGCCCATTGCTTCCCAGTTTGGTGTAAAGAATGCATTTAAACCTTGGACAGCACCTGGTAAACGAATAGCTTGAATCACGAGAATCGTAAATAAAACCACCAATAATGGCATAAAGATCTTATTCGACAATTCCACGCCTTTCTTCACCCCACCATACAGGATGAACATAACGATCGCCCAAACGACAACCAAACCTATAAATAAGGTCGGAACAAACCCAAATGCTAAGCCTTCACCATTCTGAAGATAGGTGGTGAAAAAGAATTTTTCTGTATCACTTCCCCACTGTTGACCAAATGAGTAGAACATATAACTACCCGCCCATGACAATACACTGGCATAGTAAATACCAATAATTAATGTCACAGCAACTTGCCACCAACCCAATGATTCACCATTCATCAACTTCTTGTAAGCTGTAGGTGGGGCCTTACGGTATTTATGTCCAACTGCATAATCTAAAAATAAAAGTGGAAGACCGGCAGCAAAAATTGCAACCAGATAAGGGATTAAAAATGCCCCGCCACCATTTTCATATGCGACATAGGGAAAACGCCAAATATTGCCTAAACCTACTGCAGAACCAATAGCTGCAATAATAAAACCTGATCTGGCGCTCCAATTTTCACGTGAAGCTGTCATATAGTACCTAATCCGTAAATGGGTACACGCTTACTGCTATTGTTGATGTTATCTCGCAAGTAATTGCATACCATTAAAATTTTGTTGTTTGAATCAGAAACGGCCTTTTGAGCATTTTTTTCGAATTACAAACCACCCCTTATTTAATATTCTTGGTTAAAGAAAGATGAAATAAAGGATGTTTAATGAATCAACAATAGCGCTTTTAATCAGATTTTTCTGTAATTAATTCAGGAAAAAACTGTGTTTCATCATTTTTTTATTCTTATTGATTAATTTTAACTCAATATGTTTATTTTTAAATCACTGCGTTAATCTAAACTAAATAATATAAAAGGAGCGTTATGCTCCTTTTAACATAAAAAATAATTTATCCTTGTTTAATCACAAGCAAACGCTCTTCTTGCATATCTCGAATTGCTGATTGAATCCCTTCTCGACCTAGACCCGAATCTTTAACGCCACCATAAGGCATATTATCTACACGGAATGATGGAATATCATTAATGATGACACCACCTACATGTAAATGATTCCACGCATACATCATTTTATTCAGACTTTGTGTATAAACGCCAGCTTGTAGACCAAATCGGCTTTGATTAATTGTAGCAATGCCTTTTTCAAAATCTTTGTACTTCTCTAGAATAGCAACGGGTCCAAAAGCTTCATCTTTATAAATTTCTAAAGACGCATCAACATTTTCTAACAATATTGGATCAAATAAAGCCCCTTTAACCTGACCTTCAACTAAAACTTTGGCGCCTTTCTTTACCGCTTTATCGACCCATTTTTTAAGCCTTTTAGCTTCTGCCTCCTTGATCATAGGGCCACATAAGGTCGAGTCTGAATTCGGATCGCTCGCTTTGATTTTTTTTATTTTGGAAATTAATTTCTTCTTTAAATCCGTATAAATATTTTCATGGACTAAAATTCTTTGGACACTAATACAAACTTGACCTGCATGGTTATAAGCTCCCCCAATAAGACGATCAATTAACACATCAGATATTTCAGTATCAGGTTCAATTAAAACAGCAGCATTTCCACCAAGCTCTAAGGTGACTTTTTTTCGACCAGCACGTGCTTTCATATCCCAACCGACTTCATCCGATCCAGTAAAACTGAGTAATTTGAATCGGTCATCGGTTACCAAGATATCTGCCTGTTCGCGAGGACAAGGTAAAACTGAAAATGCACCTTGAGGTAAATCAGTTTCCGCCAACACTTCTGCAATTTTTAGAGCAGAAACTGGTGTAAGTGACGCAGGTTTCAGTACGAAAGGACACCCTGCTGCAATTGCAGGTGCAATTTTATGAGCAGTTAAATTAAGTGGAAAATTAAAAGGACTAATTAATGATATAGCACCAATCGGAACATGTTTAATCATACCTGTATAACCCTGTGCAGCAGCTGTCACAGCCAATGGCATTAAACGCCCATCGTCCATTTGTGTAACAGCATCAGCAGCGATTTGAAAGGTATTTATAAGACGCTCAACTTCAGCCTGAGCTGCTTTTAATGGCTTTCCACCCTCTGCAATCAAAATTGCAGTTAATTCCTCTCTCATTTCGCCAAAGCGTTTGACACAATGTAATAAAATCTTTTGCTTTTGAAATGGTTCTAATTTTGCCATCGCCTGTTCTGCATCAATTGCAGATTGGATTGCTTTTTCTAAAGTATTTGCATCTGCTAAGGCTACTCGGGCAAATGTTTTTTGGCTAAATTTATCTTTTACCTCAAGCCATTGACCTGTTTGGGATGCTTTAGAGGCTACATAAAGAGAATAATCACACTCAATTTTTTTTTCTGAATTGGTCATCGCGTATCCTTAAATATATTCGGATTTAAAACTTTTAAATTCACTATATCATGACCTCTCAAGCAACTTCTGTTCATGAGTAATTAAGTAATATATTTTTCACTCTTACTTTTTATTATGTAAATGCCTCTATTGCATCTCGCATGCATTTTAATCACTCATTATTTAAAGCATTAAAATACAACCACGACCAATTGATTAGGCGATCATTTTTCTATGTACACAGGTGTACCAATAGAAACTAATCATACTTTATGAATTTGAGCATCAGATGGATAAGAGAGGTTGCTATAACTGTTCAAGACATAAAATTTATCGTCTATATGATTATTTATTTCAATTTATATATATAAAAAAACACCCCCTTCGAATGAAGGGGGTGTTTAGAATAATGAGCTGGCGATGACTTACTCTCACATGG
>NZ_JBWYIX010000013.1:0-109495 GCF_056779935.1 Acinetobacter sp. ANC_7512
CACGACTCTATGCAGGGAAAGGCAAGATTGAGATTCAAGCTCAAGGAGATGGTGCTGATCTGATTGCAAGAAAGGGTGTGCAGATTATTTCGACGGAGGCAAATGTCGACATCACGAGTGCGAAAGAAATCGTACTGACCGCAGGCGGTTCACAGCTAAAAATAAATGCTTCAGGGGTATTTCCTACGACTGCAAGTAAGTTTGAGGTTAAGGCAGGGCAGCATCAGTTTGTGAATGGAAAGAATGTATCAGCAAAATTTCCAGCTTTACCTACCTTTAAATTATTACCTAATAAAGTGGAATTAAAATACATTTATGATGACTTAAAACCTGTTGCACAAGCTCCATTTAAACTGATTTTTGCTGATGGTTCTGCCCAAGAAGGTGTATTAGATGCCGAAGGTTATGCCAAAATCACTATTCCTAGTGATAAAACTCAACCTAAAGTCTACTATGGCTTTAGTAGTGTTGAGGCGAAACCAGATAGAGAAAAAATTGATAATCCTTTTAAAGATCAAAAAGTGATGAGTGTTAGTGAAGCTGAACAACTTATTGAGCAATACAACCAACAAGAATTAGATGCATTATTAGATGAATATTTCCCTGATGAAATTGAAGACATGCTCATGTCGAATAATATCGAATACGATGATCATGTAAGCGATTATGAAGAACAATTAATACCACAACAAAATAATGTAGATGATGCAATAGCAGATGATTTAGAAGAAATTTTACTTACAGATGATTCTACTTCTAGATTAGACCTAGGAGATAAACAATGAATACTGCCGTAGCCAAGGGTTCAACGCAAGCTGTAAGAGTAACAGCTAAAGGGGAAGAATTGGCGGCTCAATGGATTAAAGGTGTACTTGATGGTAGTGGCTCCAGTCCCGCTCAAATTATTGTTGCAGTTGTGATAGGTTGTATACCCTTTGTTGGTCAAGGCGTTGATGTCGGGAATGTGATTGTCTCAGTCGTTAAAATATCAGAAAAGCCAGATAATAAAGAGAATTGGTTTGATTTGGTATTTAATCTTGTTGCATTTGTTCCAATTGCTGGTGATGGATTAAAAATTGTTTTTAAACAATTGCGTTCAGGTAAAGCTATGGGAGCTATTTTGGATGCAATACCAAGCAAAACATTACGTGGTGATGTAGATAAATGGTTTAGAACCTTAAATTGGAATACATACACAAGAGAGCTGCAAACAACTAGTAATAAAATTATTGATAGTTTAATTGGCGTTTTTGATAGTTGGATGACACGAGCTGTTCTCGGCAATGCTAAGTTAAAAACATTAGTAACTCAGCTTCAGCAAATGAAGAAAGTTGCCAATCAAAAAATTGATATGGTTATGAAAGAAATGCAAGCAGCCCATAAAAAGGCACTAGCAACTCCTTATCCTAACACTACAGCTAGAGCTCCAATTACGACTCGAACACCGACAACAACCAGTAGACCAAATCAAAATCCAGCCCCACGAACTCAGCAAAATGGCAATGTTCCAAGAAATACTGGTGGTAATAATGCAAGTCCAGGGCGTCAAAATACGTCAACTAAACGACAACAATTAAAACGTAAGCGAAGATCGAATCAAGAACTTGGTGCAGGTGGTGAGCACATTACGGATTATTACTATGTAAAACGCATGAAAAGTCGCTCTAAAATTAATAATAATGGCGTGCTGTACGAATATCACGATACGGGTCATAACGGACTTGATCATGTTTGGCATAGTACTCGACTAGCGCATAAGTATCGTATTACAGACAGTAAAGCGACCAATGCTCTGAGTCATCGAACACTCATGACGCCTAAAGCAGCCATGATGGCATTGAAAATGGGTCTCGATGTTTATATGGCATCAGACCAAGATGATAAGGTTAAGCGTTCAGTGGGGACGACTGTGAGTGATGGTGTGCAGATGTCGCATTTATGGATTGCTAATAAGATAAAAAGCTCAAAAATTATTGAGTTACATGAAGAAAAATTGATTTTACAAATAGAAGCATGGCGACGTGTTAACTTTAAACCAAGTACAGAAAGAAAAATTGGAAAAACCGTTGCAATACGTTGTCCTTATGATAGAAGCCTAGTTACGATTACAGGCGATAAATTTGACCATCATGAAAAATGTAAAGGTTTAAATAAACCCAAGTGCACACGGACAGTGACTGCGCATGGGATTAAATTAGAATTTGTTTTACCCAATGAGATGTTGGAGAGATAAAAGAATGTCGATACAAGTAAATGATAAAGATATAGATTGGCACAGTTGGTTAAATTTAGAAGTAAAAGATTCAAAAAAATATAGAGATAACTTTCTTGAATCAAAAATGTATCATAAACGATTTGACATTTTAGTGAATGGTATATATTCCGTCACAGACGGTTTCAATAAGTATAAAAATGATTCTAAATTTGGCGGATATATCGCAGCTGGTCATCAACGCTTACAAGATGCTTTAAACTTAATATCTTTACAATATTCCGCGGGTGGAGATTTAAATTTTTTAACGGAACTTTACCCATATATTCTTCATTGGACAGAAGAGTATGCTGAAACGAGTCATCTTTATAATTTAAGCCCAGATGCAGGTGGACGTTATGTCTGGCATATTTCTTTAGGAACTGAAGATTATTGGTATATTGCTTTACGACTGATATGCTTTGGTTTACTGACAGGGTATGCAGATCAAATGAGTCGAATTATGACGATTATCGACTACACAGAAGCAACACCTGAAGGACAAGAAAAAGATGGCTTAATCGAGCGATTGATTGCTCCATTTGTAACAGATCGAGGCATACCACCGAACGATGCACGTCGTCATTTGCCTTATCGTAAGCTCATTAAAGTTTTTGATGCTGATGCAGAAAAGCGTCCAGCAATGATGTTGCAATACTTAGAAGATTGGTATGAAGCCAGTCGTCGTGAACCTTATCATGATCAACATCCACAACCTGATATTAGATCAGGCATCAGTTATTTTGGTTATTGGTCATGGGAAGCGGCAGCTGTTACATGGTTGTTAGATATTGATGACACCATTTATCGAGAGCATCAATTTTATCCAAAAGATTTAGTCGATTTTGCTAAAGCACAATCAGAAAAAGTACAAACACAAGATTCAGTAGAAAAAATTAAAATCAAAGGTGGGGATAAATGTCCAAAAACAGGTTATTGGACGACTCCAGCCCAACCAAATGAACGTCAATATTTTGATAGAGGTGACATTTTACCAATGCTTTCAGAACAAGACTGGGGTGAAGTATATTGGTATTTTGATGGTGAAAAATAAACTTAGAATATCGCAAGATTTAGCCATCCTTATAGGGTGGCTTATTTTTTTATGATAAAGCCTAGTCATAATTACAGGCGATAAATTTGATCATCATGAAAAATGTAAAAGGTTTAAATAAACCCAAATGCACACGAACAGTGACTGCACATGGAATAAAATTAGAATTTGTTTTACCGAATGATATTTTACCAGAGTAAGAAGATTGAATAGTCAAGTAAATGATATAGATATTAATTGGGAAGAGTGGTTTAAGCAAAAAATACTGATTAATAAAAATTACAGAGATAATTTATTACAACATGAAATGTATAGCCGAAGGTTTGATACGTTTCTTAATGGTATTTATTCAGTAACTGATGGTTTTCAAAAATATAAAACAGGTAGTAAAGCTAGTAAAAAAATGGCGGCAGGTCATCAAAGGTTACTAGATGTTTTAAATTTAATATCTTTACAATATTCTGCAGGTGGTGGTATACGCTTTATTCAAGAACTATATCCATACATTTTAAACTGGATGGAAGAATATGCAGATATTCATGCTCAGTACCATCAAAGTACAGAAGCAGAAGGACGTTATGTCTGGCATATTTCTTTAGGAACAGAAGATTATTGGGATATTGCTTTACGATTGATATGCTTTGGTTTACTGACAGGCTATGCAGATCAAATGAATCGGATTATGCAGATTATCGACTACACAGAAGCAACGCCTGAAGGACAAGAAAAAGATGGTTTAATCGAGCGATTGATTGCTCCATTTGTAACAGATCGAGGCACACCACCGAATGATGCACGTCGTCATTTGCCCTATCGTAAGCTCATTAAAGTTTTTGATGCTGATGCAGCAAAGCGTCCAGCCATGATGTTGCAATACTTAGAAGATTGGTATGAAGCCAGTCGTCGTGAACCATACCATGACCAGCACCCTCGGGCTGATATTGATGACGGTTTCCTTTATTATGGTTATTGGTCATGGGAAGCCGCAGCTGTGACATGGCTATTAGATATTGATGACACCATTTATCGAGAGCATCAATTTTATCCGAAAGATTTAGTCGATTTTGCTAAAGCACAATCAGAAAAAGTACAAGCACAAGATTCAGTAGAAAAAATTAAAATCAAAGGCGGTGAAAAATGTTCTAAAACTGGTTTTTGGACGACACCTGCTCAGCCAAATCAACGTCTGCACTTTAATAAAGGTGACATTTTACCAATGCTTTCAGAACAAGACTGGGGTCAAGTATATTGGTATTTTGATGGTGAAGAATAAAACTATATCGCTCAAGGGGAAACTTTCGTATTTATCGAAGTTTAATAAAAAACCCGCTTACGCGGGTTTTTTGATCTCAAACGAGATTACATATTCGGATAGTTCGGACCACCCGCACCCTCAGGTACAACCCAAGTAATGTTTTGTGACGGATCTTTAATATCACAAGTCTTACAGTGAACACAGTTCGCAGCATTAATTTGGAAACGCTTAGAACCATCATCATTTTCCATGATTTCGTATACGCCAGCAGGACAGTAGCGCTGAGCAGGCTCATCCCATTGAGGAAGGTTAACGTTTACTGGAATTGATGGATCAGTTAATTTTAAATGCGCTGGCTGGTTTTCTTCGTGTACTGTATTTGAAACAAACACTGAAGATAAACGGTCAAATGTAAGCTTACCATCTGGTTTTGGATAGTTTGGTTTGAAGTTCACTGCATCAACAGTTTTTAAAGCACTGTAGTCAGGTGTCAAATCACGTAAAGTGAACGGAACTTTAAATACATTTTGATCGATAAAGTTGAATGCACCACCGAAGAATGTACCAAACTTATGCATTGCAGGGCCAAAGTTACGAGCATTATATAACTCTTCTTTTAACCAACTGTTGTTAAATTTCTCTGTATATGACGTTAACTCTTTAGCAAAGAAATCTTCGCCTTCTGTCACACGAGCAATTGCAAGGTCGCCGCCTTTTTCTACACCAGCTTTAATTGCTTCAAATACAGCTTCACCACATAACATGCCTGATTTCATAGCAGTGTGTGAACCTTTAATTTTTGCAAAGTTCAAGAAGCCAGCATCATCACCAATTAAGCTTCCACCTGGGAAGGTGAATTTAGGAAGAGAGTTAAAACCACCTTTAACCACTGCACGTGCACCGTAAGAAATACGTTTACCGCCTTCCAATACATCTTTAATTAATGGATGTGTTTTCCAACGTTGCATTTCCATGAATGGATACATATGAGGGTTTTGGTAAGATAAGTCGACAATCATACCCAATGATACTTGGTTATTTTCAGCGTGATATAACCACCAACCACCAGATGAACCAGTTTCAGTTAAAGGCCAACCCGCACCGTGCATGACTTTACCTGGTTTGTGCTTCGCTGGATCGATTTCCCAAAGTTCTTTAATACCGATACCGTAATGTTGAGGATCAGCGTCTTTATCTAAGCCGAATTGAGCGATTAGGCGTTTACCTAAATGACCACGGCAGCCTTCAGCGAATAACGTGTATTTCGCATGGAGCTCATAGCCTGGGGTAAAGTTATGTGTTGGCTCACCATCTTTACCAATACCCATATCACCTGTTTGGATACCTTTTACAGTACCATCAGCATGATATAGAATTTCCGCTGCTGCGAAGCCCGGGAAAATGGATACTTCAAGCTCTTCAGCTTTTTGTCCTAACCAGCGTACGACATTACCAAGAGAGATGACATAGTTACCGTCGTTGTGCATTGTTTTAGGCACAAAAGCATGAGGCATTTTTTGAGATTTTTGATCTGAAAGAAGGAAGTACGTTTCATCTTCTGTAACAGGTACGTTTAAAGGCGCACCTTCTTCTTTCCAATTTGGGAACAATTCATTAATAGCGCGTGGTTCAAGCACAGCACCAGAAAGAATATGCGCACCTACTTCAGAGCCTTTTTCAACGACACATACAGATAAATCGTTGAGGTTGTTTTCAATTGCAAGTTGACGGATTTTGATCGCAGCTGAAAGACCCGCAGGGCCCGCTCCAACGATTACAACGTCAAACTCCATCGATTCACGTTCGATGTGTTCCATAAAGGACTCCTCATAAAGTAAAGGGTGGCAACCGATAATTCCGACGGTGCTGCCATGAGTGTTCTTAGTTGCAGGTACAATTTTGCTCTCGTACCTTTTATATATTTTGCGCTAGTATAGGTTCAAACCTTGATCAAGCCAATTGGCTGAGTCGCTTTATTTTCCGTCAGCAGGGCATAAACCATGGTAAAACAAAATGATTCTATAACAGCACAGCCTGATTCACTTGTACCTGATGATAAAAACTTAATCAATATCGTACAATATCTAAAAGATGCACAGTCAAGTCACAAAAGGTCAATCCCACCTCTTGAACAATGGAACCCAAAGCATTGTGGCTCAATGGATTTGAAAGTAAAAGCGAATGGTGAATGGTGGCACGAAGGTCAATTGATTAAAAGACAAAGCCTCATTGACCTATTCTCGACAGTACTGTGGAAAGAAGACAACAAATTTTACTTAAAAACACCCGTTGAGCAAATCGAAATTGAAGTCGAAGATGAACCTTTATTGGTCAATCAGGTAGATCAAGTCGAGATTCAAGGGCTTTCTTATCTACAGCTAACAACGACCACTCAAGATCTCATTATTGTGGATCAAGATCATCCAATCTTTATGCGTGATTTTCAAGGAGAGATGCGTCCTTACGTGCATGTGCGTTTCGGCATCAACGCATTGATACAACGATCAACTTTTTTTCATTTAGTTGAAATGGGGGAGTTGAGCGAAAATGAGCAAGGTGAATCAGTTTTGAATTTAAAAAGTGGTAATCTGCTATTGCAATTAGGGACTTGAGGTTTAAGCTTAGCCCATTCATTTAAGCATTATAAAAGTAGTCGTTGAGATGTCTGCAATTTTACCCCAACCGAGCTCTAATGAGCCTATGCCTCATGCACTTGAACATGCCCCTATTGGGATTTTCGACTCGGGGATTGGTGGTTTATCAGTTGCATTGGAAATAGCAAAATATTTACCCAATGAGCATATCCTTTACTATGCAGATACAGCTCATGTCCCTTATGGTCCGCGCGAAGATCAAGATATTCGTCAGCTCACAGCACATGCAATTGAGTGGTTGTATCGTCAAGGATGTAAAGTTGCGGTTGTTGCGTGTAATACGGCATCAGCTTTTAGTCTGGATTACTTAAGGACACATTATGGTGAGCGATTTCCGATCATTGGGTTGGTTCCTGCGTTAAAACCTGCAGTGTTACAGACACAGTCTAAAGTTGTGGCTGTATTGGCGACTCCAGCGACTTTTAGAGGCCAGTTAATCAAGGATGTAATGCAGAATTTTGCAGATCCTTTAGGTGTTAAAGTTCATCAAGTCACCAGTTTGGATTTGGTTCCTTTCGTGGAAGCAGGGCAACAAAATTCGCAAGCCTGTATTGCAACATTACAACGGATACTTGATCCCGTCATGCAAGATCAAGCCGATTATTTGGTGTTGGGTTGTACGCATTATCCATTTTTAAAATCAGCAATTGAGCATCTTTATACAGAGCGACTGACTTTGGTTGATTCAGGATTTGCTGTTGCACGCCAAACAGCAAGAGTCCTTATCAAAAATAAATTCAATGCTACTCAACCATATGACAAATCAGTGCAGTTGCGTTGTGTCGTCAGTGGCGGAAATGCGCTTGAACTTCAGCCTGTACTTCAAAATATGATCGGGCATGAAATACTATGGTCAATTGAAAATTTAACTGATACATTCGAAGAAGAATGATCAATATCAAGCTATATATTTTAAGCCTTATGAGTAAGGCATTTTTACCTAGATGCAGGATTGGATTAAGGCATGCTAGATAAGCGTTACCAAGTGTTTATTACAACTTCTGGTAAAGAGATGCAGCCAGAACGTATGGTTGTGTCTCAAACGCTGATCGGTATGGGTTTTTTTTCATGGGGTTTAGAACAAAGAACACCTGTAACAACCGCTTTTGCACGCCGTCAAATTGATGATTGTGATTATGTACTTCTGCTTTTAGGAAGCCAGTATGGTGAGCAATCTGTCTCTGGCATTAGTTACATGCACTTGGAATATATCTATGCAGTGACTAAGCAAAAGCCCATCATTGTATTTATGCATGAACAGCCAGAATCGCGTGCGGAGCATTTACGAGAGCATGAAGCGGATCTTCAACAGCGCTTTCAAAATTTCCGTCAACAGATCGTGAAAGAAGTTGATCAGGTCGTATGTTTTAAAAGTGCTCGTGAATTAGAGCTTGCACTCAGGTCTCATATGCCTCAAATGCTTGAGCGTTACCCTGTTTTGGGTTGGGTAAGACCACAAAGCATTCAAGCAAAACAAGATGAGATTGATCGATTAAGAGCTCAGCTGGCACAAGCAAAAATGGAACAAGCCAAATCTGAAGTCGATCCTTTTCTATCTTTGCCTAGAATAGAGTGGGATGATCAATTCAGTTTTGATTATCGTATGCATGCCTATGTTGATAGTCATTTTAAAGAAATTATTTGTATACGTTCCATGCGATGGCATGAAATTTATACTGTTCTTGAGTCTCAATTTTCCCAAGCAACACCAGAAGATTTTTATTCTAAAGTGTTGAATCAGTATTTGACTGATACGGGGCTGGTCGATGCTCAATTGCAACTTCCTAAGGCACATATGGTATCTAGAGCACAGATTAATGTACGTGCATTGCATACCATCAAGCAACAAATGCGTAATAATGAATGGATCGTTCCTGTAGGACGAGATGATCGTCAGCGGATGTTATGGAAATGCATGAATAAATAGATCAAGTTCATATGATAGTTTTTCTCTTTCATTCACATTTTAAAAAGCAATCATAAAATCACGCCGAATTTACTTAGACTCTGATAAAGTATTTCTTAATTAAACAGTGAATTGATGTGGATCAGATGTCTGAGTTAAAGCCGAAAATCACCGTAATTATTGCCAACTTGGGAACACCAGATGCCCCTACAGTGCCTGCGGTACGAACTTTTCTAAAACAGTTTTTATCTGATCAGCGTGTGATTGAGATTCCATCGTTTTTGTGGAAAATTATCTTACATTGTTTTGTTTTACCATTTCGACCAAAGCATGTTTCTGAAGCATATGCGCAGGTGTGGAATGGAGATTCACCTATGCGTGAAATTCTGTTGAAGCAAACAGATTTAATCCGTCAAAAAGTTATACAAGATTATCCAGATTTTGATGTTCAGGTCGTTCCTGCAATGACTTATGGTCATCCTAGTATTCATGAGGTTCTAAAGAAACTTTCTCAGACACCGCAAGATCACGTCATTTTATTTCCACTTTTTCCTCAATATTCAGCGACCTCTACAGCACCTTTGTATGATGCATTGGCGAAATGGGTTTTAACGCAGAGAAATTTACCTGGCTTAAGTTTAATACGCGATTATTATCAACATCCAAAATTTATTCAGGCTTTGGCAAAGAGTGTTGAGGTTTTTCAGGCTCAACACGGTAAAGCGGAAAAATTATTAATGTCTTTCCATGGGATTCCTCAGCCTTATGCAGATAAAGGTGATCCATATGCCGACCGTTGTAGAGTTACAGCGAAAAAAGTCGCAGAGGCTCTGGGATTACGTGACGATGAATGGGCTATCAGTTTCCAATCACGATTCGGTAAACAAGAGTGGGTCAAGCCATATACAGATGCGTTGCTGACTGAGTGGGGACAACAAGGAGTTCAATCTGTCCATGTTCTCAGCCCTGCTTTTTCAGCAGATTGCTTAGAGACTTTAGAAGAGTTGGCTGTGGAAAATGCCGAAACCTTTAAAACAGCGGGCGGGAAAGACTATGCTTATATTCCAGCGTTAAACACTGATGCAGCACATATTGATTTGTTGGTCGATTTAGTAGAAGCTCAACTGGATGCACTCAAGATTACCCTCCAACATTCTGCGTAAATTTAAAGGTTCCTATGCTTCAAGTTAAAATTATTCCTGTGACAGCATTTCAGCAAAATTGTTCATTGGTTTGGGATCAAGAGACCAAAGAAGCTGTGTTAATTGATGCAGGTGGTGAGCCTGAAAAAATTATGCAAGTTGTGCAAGAGTTAGACTTAACAGTGAAGGAGCTATGGTTAACTCATGGTCATCTTGATCATGCTGGTGCGGTCGGAGCATTGGCGAGAGAGTGGGGTATTCCAGTAATTGGTCCTCATAAAGAAGATGCATTTTGGTTAGATATGATTCAGGAAGTTTCAGCACGATATGGGTTTCCGATACCTGAACCTGTTGTGGTTGATCAGTGGCTTGAAGGTGGTGAAACTTTAAAATTAGGGGATGAATCCTTTGAGGTTCGATTCGCTCCCGGTCATACGCCTGGCCACGTCATGTTCTATAATGCTAACTATGGCTTGTTATGGACTGGCGATGTTCTTTTCAAGGGTTCAATTGGTCGAACAGATTTTCCCAAGGGAAATCATCAACAGTTGCTAGATTCCATTGAGAGAGAATGTTTTAGTTTGCCAGATGAAACACAGTTTATTTCAGGGCATGGTCCAATCAGTACCATTGGCTATGAGAAAAAGTTTAACCCGTTTGTGGCAGGTAAAGCTGGTTAATTAAAAACGAAAAAAGTGATCTCGATTGATGTCATTCAATTCCCAAAAGAGAAGGGCAGCGGCTAACACAAATAGTGCAGAGATTAAAATCAAGACGAAATCATGTTGATAAATGCCTAGACCTGCAAAAAGGAGGCCTAGGCAAGTTAAAATTATACTGAGTGTGAATGTGAATTTATAAAGTCTCATGTATTTATGAAAGTAGAATTGTTGTTTTAATGTGATTGTTATCACAATATCACAACACAAACTTAAATAAAATCACATTTATTGAGTTTTCTTAAAAAAGCTAATTTTTTGTTTGTGTAAATATAATTGAATTATTCTTTTAATATTGAGCAAAGTTGGCATTATTCATGATATTCCCCTTGATCAGCTTGAGGAGAATCCTGTGTCGGAAGGCGATATTCATCATTTGCCCAAGCCCCTAAATCGATAAGTTTGCATCGTTCAGAACAAAATGGACGAAATTCATTGCCAGTCCATTGACTAGGCTGTCCACAGCGTGGGCACGGAAATGTTTTTGGCATAAATCAATCCTAGTAAAATAAAACAGCTAAAATAGGCAAAAGCATCTAGAGTTGCTAGACTTGTCGCGTTTTCATAAGTTTGATCTGATTATGCCGATTCGTCAATTTCAAGCACAGCGTATGCATGCGCCACGCGACTTTCAACCGATTCTAGCTGAACCACTATGTGTTGAGATTGGGGCGGGTAAAGGTAAACATGCTTTATTGTTTGCGCAACAAAATCCGCAAAGACAACTAATCGCGATTGAACGAACTAGAGAAAAATTTCTAGCGATGCAAAAACAGCATCAACTAGAGGGACAAACCAATTTGCGACCTGTACATGCAGATGCAATCCCTTGGATCGTACATGCGCTATTTCCACAGCAAGTTGAAGATTTTTTTATTTTATATCCGAATCCTGAACCTCATAATCCAGCGCAACGTTGGTTGAATATGCCTTTTTTTGAATTTTTACTGTCTCGATTGCAACCGAATGGTACGATCACTTTAGCCAGCAATATTCCTGAATATATTGACGAGGCAGAGCAACAACTGCTTAATGTTTGGAACCTTTCTTATGTTAAAGAACGAATCTCTTCAACTTCGGCAAGAACGCATTTTGAAGTAAAGTATCTAGAGCGTGGTGAATTATGCCAGCAGTTGATTATTCAAAAACCTGAAGCGTACCAAACTCGCTTCGATCACTTTATGCCTCTGCAAGGGCAAATGCCGATCTCTTCTGAAAATCAACAAACGAATAATCTATGAATTTGGAATATTCAAAGCGAATCGCAATCGTAGGCGCAGGTCCAGCAGGTTTAATGGCTGCTGAAGTTTTATCTGCCCATCCTGCATTTGAAGTTCATATTTTTGAACAAAAGCCTTCAGCTGCACGTAAATTTTTGATGGCAGGTAAAACAGGTTTAAATATTTCTCATGCCGAACCTATCGATCAATTTATTGGTCGTTATGATCATGCCGAATGGCTTGCACCTTGGGTAAAAAAATGGGATGCGCGTTGGATTCGAAATTGGATGAAAAACCTAGGGATTGAATCCTATGTTGGAAGCTCTGGTCGTATATTTCCCAATGAAATGAAAGCAGCTCCATTACTGCGTGCTTGGTTAAAAAGTTTAGTAGATACCAAGGTCAATTTTCATTATCGGCATCAAATTACCGCGCTTAATCAAAATGAACTGACAGTTTTTGATACTCAATCCAATTCAATACGAACTGAGCAATTTGATGCGATTGTATTGGCGTGTGGCGCTGTGTCATGGGCGCAGTTGGGTAGTGATGGGGCTTGGCAGTCATGGTTGGCTAAAGAAGAGTTAAAAGCCTTTTCCCCGAGTAATGCTGGTGTAGTCAGAGCTTGGTCTTCGTATATGGAACCTATATTTGGCTCGCCACTCAAACGAGTTGAAGCTTGGGTGGATCATCAGCCCAAAGCTAAGGGGGATATCGTGATCACCCATTATGGTTTGGAGAGTGGGTTGGTCTATAAGCATGGTCGGGCACTTCGAACACAATTGCAATATCAAGATTCCATGGTTTTAAATTTAGATTTACTGCCAGAATTATCTGAGCATGAAATCATCTCTAAACTTAAGAATGCTAAGAAGCAAAGTATTAATAATATTTGGCGAAAATTGGGATTAGACACTGCAAAGTCAAATTTATTACGTGAATTGACCCCAAAGCATGATTGGGCGATTGCAGAGAAAATGGCTCAGCATATTAAACATTTATCTATCAAACTAGATGGTTTTAGACCCATTGAAGAAGCCATTAGCTGCGCAGGTGGTGTACGGGAAATTGCCTTGACTAAACAGTTACAGTTGAAAAGTAATCCAATTGTTTTCTGCTGTGGAGAGATGTTGGATTGGGATGCCCCGACAGGTGGTTATTTACTTACAGCATGTTTTGCAACAGGTCGAGCAGCAGGATTAGGTGTAATTGAATACCTAAATAAAACTGTTGAAAAAGACTAGCCAAGCGCTAGTCTTTATTTATGATTATTTCGCAGTGAGTGCATTTCCTTCAAATTTAATGCCATCCCATCCATGAATCATGAATTGACGGATATTTTGATGATCTGATGCTTCAGGTGTCGCCAGAACAGAAGCGTAGTGTTCTGCAAAAAGCTGTAATGTTTGTTCTTGAGAAAGACCATTTAATTTGGCAAAGGAAAAAACTTTAGCACTCCCTTGATTTTCATTACTGGCATTATATTGTTGACCATTACTAAATGCGGTTGGCGTATGTGTATAACCTGCTTCAATAAATGAAATTACGTCGGCAAATTTTGCTTCGCCATTTTTTAATTGTTCCAATAATGCTTGAGCCATAATTGAGTCCTTACACGTTTAAATTTGCTACATCTTAACGAAAAAACGCGTGAATCCAAGACAATAATTCGTTACTTTTTAAGGTAAAAATATGATCAATACACGAGAACGGACATAATATGAGTTGGTTATGGGTAGCATGTGGTGGAGCGATTGGTGCAACACTTCGATATATGACCAGTATGTGGTTCATGCAAAATGCAGATCAATTTCCATGGGCAACTTGGATTGTGAATATCTTGGGCTGTGTTCTAGCAGGGGGATTTTTTGCATTCAGTTTACAATATCCTGTATTACAACATGAGGCTCGCCTATTTTTTATGGTTGGCATATTAGGTGGTTTTACCACATTCTCAAGTTTTGGCTTGGAAACTTTTCAATTGATAAAATCTGGGCAATACAATTTGGCACTGATGTATGTTGTGAGTAGTATCATGATTGGACTCTTGGGATTGGTTTTGAGTTTTTTCTTTACTCAATTTTATTTAACCAATAAATAACGATAAGAATAAAAAAAAGCCTAAATTGGAGGAGTAAATTTAGGCTTTAAAATAGTGAGAGTCGAAAATTTTTTTATTTACGTTTAAAGCGACCGAAACGCTTATTGAAACTTGCCACACGACCTTCATTATTGGCCTGACGGACCTCACCAGTATAGAAAGGGTGCGAAGCACTTGAAATATCTAGCGTGACATAGGGGTAAGTTTTCCCTTGATATTCTTTGGTTTGCTTTGACTGAATCGTACTACCGATGATGAAATACTGATCTGCGTTGGTATCATGAAACAGTACTTCATGGTATTCAGGATGAATATTGGGACGCATGAAAACACTCCGAATTATTTATATAATGTTATAATATAACATAACAATAATGAGGATTGTAAGGTCTTGTTAGTTTTTTCAAATCGGAACGAGCGTTTCAAACAAATCATTGAGATTGTCATCGACCTTTAAGTTAATCAGATTCCAATAGTGTCCAGAAATCGTACGATTGACCATTAATGTGTCTGGAGAGGGCTTAAATGTATCCCAATACTTAAGTGATTTTTTCACTAAAATGACGCCATCATGATGAGATGAGTTTTCAGCAAAATTGTATTGAGTGGTAAGGGGTCTGAGCAACACTTCTAACCATTGTTTGTAAAGTTCCTCAGGGAATTTTCCTGTTTCAGCAAGAGCATCCAACGCGAATAGATGTTGTTCAATCTCTTGGATATTTTCAGCACGACCAGCGCGAACTAATTTTTTAAATCGATCCACCAGTTCAGCAGATAAGGTTTTAACACCACCAAAATCATAGATGATGACACTACCATCTGAGCGGAAAGCAAAATTGCCAGGATGCGGATCACAATGAAAGCGTTTTAGATAGAAAATCTGATAGCCAAGAGCCTGAATTAGTCGACGACCAATTTCGTTACGTGTTTCAAGCGGCCAAGTGCTTGCGGTTTCAATATTGTCACCTGCTTCTAAGCTCAATGTAAGAACTCGTCTGCTGGAATAATCTTTGAACACTTGTGGGATAATAATTTTAGAATCCAATGCTTGATGGAAGGTTCTAAATACCTCTAAATTTTGCGCTTCAATTTCATAGTTGAGCTCTTCGTGTAAGCTGTCTTGAATTTCTGCAAATAATCGATCTTGTAATTTTTTATCGACTTTTAATACACCCATCAAACGTAAAGCCAAGCGGACTTGTTTTAAATCGCTTTCGCATGCTTCATCTACGCCTGGGTACTGTACTTTTACAACGACTTCTTGGCCATTTTTTAAGGTTGCTTTATGAACTTGCCCAATCGAAGCTGCTGCAAAAGGTTGTTCATCAAATGTTTTAAAAACATCTAACAGTGGCTGACCAAGTTCTTTTTCAACTTGTTGCTTGATTTGCTGGAAGGGCATCGCAGGGGCTTGACGTTGTAATTTAGCAATAGCCTTTGCGACTTCAGGCGGGAAAATATCTTTGTATTGTGATGCAATTTGACCAACTTTCATTACAGCACCTTTCATTTCCCCAAGGGTGTCTGCAATTTGAACACCAATGTCTTGAAAGAGCTTACTGCGTGCTTCGTTTTTTTTATCATCATCTGCATTAAAGGTGCGGATAGAGTTGGACACGGTTTTAGTAGCAATACTTGCAGTCATACCTGCGAGTTTCATGAAACGACGGCCGGGAGAGCTCGCTTTGTTTGCCATGAGTTGAGAACCTCGATTCATTATTTTCATCTTCTGATTTGATCATAGGCGACAAATCAAAAGATGCATATTTGAAATTGTTAATGAGTTGTAAGTAAATGATTGGCATAAAAAAATAAATCCCGAGCATTCGGGATTTATTGTTCATGATGATTGACTACGCTCAAGTCGCTGATTATTCATATATAAACGTCCGAGTAAGAGTACACAGGCAATACTTAACCCCACGATCAATCCAATCCATACACCCGCAGGACCAATGTTGGTAAATCTAGAGAGATATACGCCTACAGGGAATGCAATCACCCAATAGGCAAGCATAGTAATCCACATAGGACCCTTCGTATCTTGCATGCCTCTTAGACATCCTGCAGCACTGATTTGCCAAGCGTCCATCAGTTGGTAAGCAACAGCGAATAGAACCAAGTAAACCGCAATTTGAGTCACCAATACATCAGAGGTATATAACGCGACAATTTGATGGCGGAAGACCCACAATAAAACCATGGTCATTACTGCCAGTACAGTACTTGTTGCTAAACCCAACCATTGGACTTTACGCATAGATTGGTAATCCTTTTCACCATAATACGTTCCCACTCGGATGGTAAGTGCGATCGCGAGAGACATCGGGATCATAAATAATTGTGACGTAATGGAGATGGCGATCTGATGCGCTGCTACCGTAATTTCACCCAATGGACTCAATACAATTGCTGCAGTACTGAAAATACTGACTTCAAAGAAGATAGCCAATCCAATTGGGAAACCTAAAGCAAGGATGCGTTTTAACCAGTAGCGATCAATTTTTTCAAAATGACTAAAGGGTTGGGTTTTTTGATATGCCTGATTATTCAAGATATACAATGCCAACGTGATCAGCATCAGCCACTGTAGAATTGCCGTTGCAAATCCACATCCAGCACTTCCCAATGCAGGAATTGGACCTAGACCATACATAAACACAAAATTAAGCGGAATAAGTACGACTAAGGCCATTAAACTGATCACAGTCACTGGGCGTGGATTACCAATCGCCTCAGAGTATCCTCGTAGTGCAGCAAACATGGTGACCGCTGGCATACCGAATCCAATCGCATGTAAAAATAGGCCAGCTTTATGGTGAAGTGACTCTGGAACGCCAAGAAGAGGAAGCGTATAGGGGAGAATCTGTAAGACTAGACCAGCAATAATCCCGAGAACTAAAGCAACCCATAACGCTTGTCGTGTAATAGTGGCAATTTTCTCTGGAGTCCTCGCACCGTTTGCTTCAGCAACCAACGGCGTTGTTGCAATCATAATACCGCTAAATAGCAACATGACAGGAATCCAAAGACCTACCCCGACAGCAATTGCCGCTAAGTCTAATGCAGATAAATGTCCTGCCATAATAGTATCAATCAGTCCTAATCCTGCTTGCGAAAATTGCGTAATCAAGATTGGGATCATGAGATGAAATAGTTTTTTTAATTCATAACTGATGTTGGAAGTTGCAGTCACATTAGACACAAAAATTACTCATCGTTTTTATGTGCTTAGAATGAAGGTTTAGCGTTGTAAAGTGAGAAGCACACCTATAAAAATCACCACGCCACCCAAAATGCGCTGCCAATTAATGGCAATTTTTTCTGTACCTAAAATTCCAAAATGGTCGACTATCATGGACATAACAATCTGTCCAAAAATAATTAATGCCGATAAGGTTAAGAAACCTAATTTAGGTGCGGAATAAATACTAATACTGATGGCATAAACCCCTAAAAAACCGCCAAGCCAAAGATGCCAAGGAATTTGTAAAATTTCGCTCAGTTGTGGTTTTTCAGTCTGTTGAAAAAAAACCAGTATTGCGAGAACTATTGTACCAATCAAAAATGATAAAAGTGCAGCTTGTAATGGAGAATATAAATATTCACGTAATTGTGTGTTAATCGCAGTTTGGAAGGTCATTGCGATTCCGATCCCCAGCGCTAAAGGGAGAAAGAATAAAAATTGGCTCGAGACTTTAAACATAAATGCACCCACGTCCTTGTTTTATATTGAGTGTAAAGTAAAAACTGAATCAGTTCTGAGCGTTATGGTGTAGTCATGTTAAAATAAGTTTTTTAAGTTTTTGAGCTGTACGTTTGGCTACTTTGAATCCACAAGATATTCCATTGTCACTTTATATTCATATGCCGTGGTGTGTGCGTAAATGTCCATATTGCGACTTTAATTCGCATGCAGTACCCAATGGGGCATTGTCCATGGCGTTGGAGAAAGAATATTTACAAGCATTGGTTGAGGATTTCAAAACACAGATAAATTTTGCTCAGGGTCGTCAAATTCATAGCGTGTTCATAGGTGGAGGTACTCCTTCTCTCATTTCTGCTCAAGGGTATCAATGGCTATTTGCTCAGCTAAGCGCTTTGATTCCGTTTGAGGATGATTGTGAAATTACCTTAGAAGCCAACCCGGGAACGGTAGAACATGATCCATTTGCAGATTATTTAAAGGCGGGGATTAATCGGTTGTCTTTAGGTGTCCAAAGCTTTAACTCTAATCATCTTCAAAAACTGGGGCGTATTCATTCCAACCAAGATGCAATTTCAGCAATTGGTTTGGCGAAAGATGCAGGCTTTAAGCGAATTAATGTCGATTTAATGCACGGCTTACCTGAACAAACGCTTGAACAAGCATTACTTGACTTAAAACTTGCCGTGGAGCACGGTGCTACACATATCTCGTGGTATCAGTTAACCATTGAGCCCAATACCGTATTTTTTCGAACTCAACCTATATTGCCTGTCGATGATGTATTGGAAGAAATTCAGGTACAGGGTGAGGCCTATTTAATCGAAAATGATTTTACTAACTACGAAGTGTCGGCTTGGCGTAAAGAAAAACCCTCAGCACATAATTTAAATTATTGGCAATTTGGCGATTACTTAGCGATTGGTGCTGGTGCGCATGCTAAAGTGACGCTAAGTGATGGTGTATATCGTTACCAAAAAACACGATTACCGAAAGATTATCTAGCGAAAGTCCCTGCAGAGCATTTGCAGTTTAAGAAAATTGAAGCTGATGAAATGCCATTCGAATTTATGATGAATGCACTTCGACTTAATCAAGGTGTACCAACTTCACATTATGAAGCTCGTACAGGTTTATCTTTGCAATCAATCCAAGATCAAGTTCAATCATTGATTGACAGAAAATTAATGTTAGATGATCCAAACCGTTTGTCATGCACTGCTCAAGGACATTTATATTTGAACTCATTGCTTGAGGAGTTTCTGTAAGTTCTATAGTTAAACTCCAATGTAATTTTTAACAGCGAAACTGTTAAATCCACATTTATTTCGCTTTTTTACTGTGAAAATAATGATGAGTTTTTTAATGGTTTTCATCAAGATAGGTAATAAAAATGAAATTAGTTCTAGTGGCTTCAATCTTGGGATTGGCATTCGTTGGTTGTGCTGATAAAAAACAAAAATAGTGAGCAAATGTCAGAACAAGAGAGACCAGCGCATTTAAATGCTGAAGCTTCAGCGCCTGTTGATCAAGTTGCTCGTGCTGAAGGTGAACAGGTGATCCATTTTACTGGACCAATGGATTTAACATTAGAGCTAAAAACAAAAGACAATTTTCAGACGGCAGAACTCAGGGATAACTCGGATGCGGTTTATCACTTGAAGAGCGCGGTTGCTGCAAGTGGTGTAAAACTTGCAAATAGAGATGGTGTTTCAATTCATTTTAAAAATTTCAATGGTTTGAATGAGGGAACAGTTGAACTCGTGAAAGATAAGCCAATAGAGATTAAAGAGTACCGTGAGCATTAAAATATATGCATTAATTTACAACACCTGATTGGTTGTTCAATCAGGTGTTTTTTAATCCCTTAATTTGAGCGTTGATCTTCAACATATTTTTTTAAATGATTGGCCATTTCCCACTGAGAACCAATAAAACGATACAGGGCTTCAACTTCTTGTTTTGTCGCGTCTTGAATAAATTTATCGTCTAAAGTTACTTCAATAGTTCGTTCAAATTCTGTGCTATTGGCGTTGATACGATCAAATTCATAGGTAATTTTTGAATGGATTGGGACTTGAGCAAATTGTTCTATGGTTGCGATAACAAACTTCTTATCTTTCTCAAACTCAATCACATGCCATTCATTACTCCAATCTTTTATGCCTGGAATAGGGCTGCTAATAAATTCTTTGAAAGTCGTACCTTTTTGAACACGAATATTCTTAGGCTCAATGGCTTGAGTTGCACCCACATTAATTTTTGGCCAAAGATTCACATTGGTTAAAATATTGAAGACTTCACTCACAGGGCGATGAATAATGACCTCAGCAGATCCACTCGTCGAGTAATTCAAATTCTTTGTTGAATACGTCGTGGTTTTTTGGTGATTTTTAATATCCGATTCAGCGAAGCTATTTGTAGCGAGAAAGACTGCACTGAGTAAAGAGAAGGAGATCAATGTCTTATGCATATTATTTTCCTTTTTGTATATTGATAAAAGCTCATTTGGAATATTTATATCGCTTGATCAAGATACCACTGTTGTATTCTTGCTCTAAATGTAATTTCGTATTCTTAAAGTACAATGGTTTATTGAATTAATAAAAAAAGACCGCCTTGGCGGTCTTTTTTCTATGAAATCTTAGTAATCAAAACTGAAGTGTTCAGCTTCTAAAGACATTAAAGTTTTCGAAGGGTTAACCATAGATTCAGCATGACCTTGGGCACGTGGAAGTAAACGCTCAAAGTAGAAATCTGCAACTTTGATTTTCGCTTTATAAAACTCAGGAGTTTCTTGACCATCACCTGATGCTAACTTCGCTGATGCCACTGCTGCTTGTTGAGCCCAGTAATATGCCATCATTGCATAACCAGAGAACATTAAGTAATCCACAGAAGCACTTGAAACGATGTCGCGATCTTTGCGTGCAGCAAGCATAATACGTACAGTTAATGCATTCCATTGTGCACAAATCTTAGTTAAGTCCCAAGCAAAACGGCGCATGTATTTATTGCGTGCGTGCTGGCCACAGAATTTTAAGATTTCAGCTGTATAGTCACGAACGACTTTACCTTTAGAAGATAACAGTACTTTACGACCGATTAAGTCTAGTGCTTGAACACCAGTTGTACCTTCGTAAAGCGTTGAAATACGCGCGTCACGAACGATCTGCTCCATACCATGTTCTTTGATATAGCCATGGCCACCAAAGACTTGCATACCGTGGTTTGCTGCTTCTAAGCCTAACTCTGTTAAGAAGCCTTTCAAAATTGGGGTATAGAAACCTAATTTATCATCGTAATCATCAAACTTCGCTTGATCACCTTGAGCTAAAGCATCAGTCATTTTGTCAGCAAGCTGTGCAGCATGATAGATCATTGCACGGCCACCTTCAGCAATCGCTTTTTGAGTCAAAAGCATACGACGAACATCAGCATGATGGATAATTGAGTCAGCAACTTTTTCAGGCTCTTTTTTACCTGAGAGTGCGCGCATTGACATACGTTCTTTTGCATAAGGTAATGCACCTTGGAATGCAAGTTCTGCATGTGCTAAACCTTGAACAGCAGTTCCGATACGCGCCGTATTCATGAAGGTAAACATTGCGTGTAAGCCTTTGTTGACTTCACCAATCAGATAACCCGTTGCAGCATCAAAGTTCAGTACGGCAGTAGCAGATGCTCTGATCCCCATTTTGTGTTCAATAGAACCGCAAGTCACAGGATTGCGTTCGCCTACACCACCATCAGCAGTTGGGATGAATTTTGGAACGATGAATAATGAAATACCACGCGTACCAGCTGGAGAGTCTGGAAGACGTGCCAACACAATATGAATGATATTTTCAGTTAAATCGTGTTCACCCGCAGAAATAAAGATTTTAGTACCTGTGATAGCATAAGTACCGTCACCTTTAGGCTCAGCTTTAGTTTTAACTTGACCCAAGTCTGTACCACATTGTGGTTCAGTTAAACACATTGTGCCTGACCATGTACCAGCAGTGAGGTGAGGCATGTAGGTGTTTTTCTGTTCTTCAGTACCAAATTGCATGATGGTATTCATACAACCCATACTTAAGCCCGGATACATCGTGAAAGACCAGTTTGCTGTACCCATCATTTCTGATTTGATCAGGTTCAGCGACATAGGCAGTGCTTGACCACCAAACTCTTCAGGATAAGAAAGACCTTGCCAGCCACCTTGTACAAACTGCTCGTAAGCTTCTTTGAAACCTTTAGGCGTTTTGACTTCGCCATCTTTAAAATGACAGCCTTCTTCATCTCCAGACTGATTAAGTGGAGATAATACATTTTCACAGAAATCTGCAGCACCTTCGATAATCATATCGACAGTATCAGAGTCAGCAGCTTCGCCGTTGCTTAGAGTTTTATAGTGCGCAGGATAATCAAAAACTTCGTTCATTAAGAAACGAATATCACGTACGGGCGCTTTATATGCAGGCATTGAACTTTTCCTAATTTGAATAGAGAAAATACTTGTTAGATGATCCGATTATTGACCTACAACACTAAAAAAACATTGATGTAAGTCACGGAAATAAATGTCAGAATTGCGAATTAGTGTTTAGGCTCTTGAATGAATATAAACTGAATTCATTTGTTGTAGTAGGAGTTTATTAGAAAAAATAATATTATTAATACATAAGCTTAGGTTGGTTTTGTTGTGTGGATGATCATATGTTTAATTTGAATTTATTCAATTTGAATATGCACTAAAAATATGTCACTAAAATCAATTCGAATAGATTTAATCGATATTATAGAGAGAAAAAAGTGCAATTTAAAAAATTGCACTATTCACAAGGCACTAAACGTGTGCAAAAACTAAATAAAATCTTTTAATTCTGGACGCACACCATTCCAAATCGCGAAAGATTCAATCGCTTGTCCAACGAGCATTCCAAATCCTTCTGCAGTCGGAATTCCACGCTGTTTCGCTTGATCAAGGAAAGTGGAAGGTTTGCCATAGGCCATTTCATAGGCATATTTGAATTTTAACTGTTGAGGTAGATTGATTGCATCGCCAGATAAGCTTGCCGAGGTAGCATTAATAACAATATCAAATTCACCAGCTATGTGATCAAGACCACAAGCGTTTAGCTCTAGATCTGGGACAGCAGGTTGTAAGTCCTGAATCAATTGCTCTGCGCGAGCAACCGTTCGATTAGCAATCATGATTTTATTTACACCAGCTTTATGCAGTGGATAAATCACGCCACGTGTTGCACCACCTGCGCCTAAAATAAGCACGCTTGCTTGCTCAAGAGGCCAATTTAAATATTGAATGGCTGCAACAAGTCCTTGGCCATCGGTATTGTCGCCATGCAATACACCATCTTTCATCCATAGTGTATTTACTGCTTTTGCAATTTTGGCACGTTCAGTGAGTACATCACATTGTGCAAAAGCTTGTTCTTTAAACGGCACCGTGACATTCAGACCAATACCACCAGCCTTAAAAAATTCATTGATACTCTGTGTAAAACCATCGAGAGGAGCAAGGCGTTTGCTATATTCAAGGATCACCCCAGTCTTTTGTGCGAACGCATGATGAAGCTCTGGAGATCGAGATTGTTCAATGGGATTTCCAATTACGGCAAATTGTTTGCGCATTGCTCTAATTCCTGATGAAGAAGTGGCAAACAATATACGTCAAATGCAGAAAGTTCCCAATATGAACATATTTAATGAAGTGTATTAATGACTTGGGTTACAAATTTCAAATAGGGTATGAAGTAAAATATGCGCAATGTTGAGCAGTAGACCAACAGCTGCAAACACCATCAAGCTAAAACCAAAGCTATCATTGAGTAGTGTTTCTGAAAATATAGTGGTACTGATTGCACTCAAAAGAGCAATAACCAGTGTCCAAAATACGACAACACGTGCGCGAATAGAGTTGTGTTGCATATCGATTCCTTATGCAGAAGTAAAAACTTCCATGAGTAATACAAGTAAAAATTGATTGTACAGTACTTTGCTTAAATTAAACTTAAGAGCTGTGTCAGAAGTGTGACAAAATTTAATCAATTTTATCTATTGTGCCTTTTTTTCTAAGAGAATGTAATGGAATTATTCAATTTCGTTAGACAATGGGATGAATATATTCCTCAACAAAAAAGCCCTGTTTTAACAGGGCGAGTGATTTACATTTAATGCAGTTCAGCGAGCCAATCTCTCGGTTTTAAATAGTAGTCGGTTAATTTTTTTTCAGCAGAGCCTTCATCCCATTCAGGTCTGTATTTCCAACCCGTTAATGGAGGAAGACTTACTAAAATAGACTCAATTCGACCGCCAGTTTGTAATCCAAATAATGTCCCTCGATCGTAAACTAAGTTATATTCCACATAGCGCCCACGACGATACAATTGGAAATCGCGTTGAGCTTCACTATAGGGTTTATCTTGATTACGTTGGAAGATTGGTAGAATCGCTTTGAGATATCCATTGCCTACAGCTTGCATGTATTTAAAACAAGTTTCGAAATCCCACTGATTTAAGTCATCAAAAAATAACCCACCGACACCACGTTGTTCATCACGATGCTTCAAATAAAAATAATCATCACACCATTTTTTATGATCTTGGTAGACATGATCGCCAAAAGGTGCACAAAGATCGTGCGCAGTTTGATGCCATGATTTAACATCTTCATCATTCGGATAAAATGGCGTTAAATCAAAACCGCCGCCAAACCACCAAATAGGATCTTGTCCTTCTTTTTCTGCGACAAATAGTCTTACGTTGGCATGTGAGGTCGGCACATTTGGATTTCTAGGATGGATCACTAAAGAAACCCCCATGGCTTGTGCTTGTGCGCCAGCTATATGTGGGTGCCGTTCGGTAGCAGATGCTGGTAACTTTGAGATATTGATGTGCGAGAACATCACACCACCTTTTTCGATCACTGTACCATCTTGCAATACGCGTGATCTGCCACCACCACCTTCGGGACGTTCCCAATCATCGATTTCAAATTGGGCATTACCGCCACCTTGTTGTTCTTGTTGTTCAAGCGCAGCACAAATTCGAGTTTGTAAGTCGAGTAAAAATTCACGAACACGTTGAATATCTGCAGAAGTCGGGTGTGACATACCAAGCCTCTTGGGCAATGAAAAACTAGTTACATCAAAACATAAATTGTATGAAAGATTAAGGTGATTTTATCGATATAGCAGATCGAGATTTAAGTTTAGTCAGGGTAAACGTACTTTGTGATTTGAATTTGCTTATGAATCCTGACCAAGATACTAGGTTGAATTAAAAGAATAAGCTCCTCAAAATAGGACGACTGAAAGCAGTTAAGCTTTTAATATGTGGTGATTTTAAAGGTGGGGATATGTTCGAAAACGTTGTTTCACTGGTGCAAAAATATAATGTTCCAGGTCCTCGATATACGAGCTATCCCACAGTTCCGTATTGGGAGCAGTCGACTTTTGATCGAGTACTATGGCAGCAAAAACTAAAAATACGTTTTGATAAATCGAATAGCCAACATGGTATTAGCCTTTACATTCACTTACCTTTTTGCGAGTCCTTATGTACTTTTTGTGGATGTCATAAAAAAATCACTAAAAAACATGAAATGGAACAGCCCTATATTTTGGCTTTGTTAAAAGAATGGAAATTGTATTGTGAGTTATTTGTAGAGCGTCCTTTGATTAAAGAGATACATCTAGGGGGGGGGACACCTACATTTTTTTCTCCTCAGCATCTTAAACAGTTGATTGATGGGCTTTTAGCGCTATCACAAGTAGCTGAAGATCATCAATTTAGTTTTGAAGGACATCCTAATAATACTTCTTACGATCATTTAAAGACGCTGTTTGAATTGGGTTTTAGACGCGTTAGCTTTGGCGTGCAGGATTATAATGAAACCGTGCAGAAAGCGATCCACCGAATTCAACCTTTTGAACACGTAAAGCAGGTTACAGAATGGGCGCGTGAAATTGGTTATACCTCTATTTCGCATGATTTGGTCTACGGGCTGCCCTTTCAATATTTAGATGATGTTTTAAACACAATTGATCAAACCATTCAAATTAAGCCAGATCGTTTAGCCTTTTACAGTTATGCGCATGTACCATGGATCAAAGGCAATGGGCAACGTGGTTTTAAAGACCATGATGTTCCGCGCGATGA
The DNA here is from genome assembly GCF_056779935.1 of Acinetobacter sp. ANC_7512. Taxonomy (NCBI): domain Bacteria; kingdom Pseudomonadati; phylum Pseudomonadota; class Gammaproteobacteria; order Moraxellales; family Moraxellaceae; genus Acinetobacter; species Acinetobacter sp. ANC_7512. The sequence goes on from NZ_JBWYIX010000013.1 coordinate 26,175, forward strand.
AGAGAAAAGACAGTGTTATGAGCAAGGAAAACAAAAATTATTGTCTGCTGGATATCATGAAATAGGAATGGATCATTTTGCGCTTGAGCATGATGATATGTATCAGGTATTTCAAGCCCAACAGTTACATCGTAATTTTATGGGATATACCGTTTCAAAATCAGAAGTGATGATTGGCTTAGGGATGTCAGCTATTGGCGATTGTTGGCAAGGTTTTGCCCAAAATGAAAAGACGCTTGAAAATTATTATGCTCGATTAGAACAAAATGAAATTCCAGTTTTTAAAGGTCATCTTTTAACAGAAGAAGATTTGAAAATCAGAAAACACATTTTAAATCTCATGTGCCACTTTGAGACGAATTGGCAAGGTGACATGGATTTTGCACAGCGACCACAAGTTTTAGAAGATTTAGCTGAAATGCAAAATGACCAACTTGTGAAGATGAGTGAATATGGATTGAAGGTAACGGAAGCTGGAAAACCATTTGTACGAAATATCTGTATGGCTTTCGATTTAAGGTTAAAAAGAAACAAACCTGAAAATCGGATATTTTCTATGACGATATAGTCATCTTCACAAATTAGATTGAGTCTAAGTGAAAAAATACCCCTAAGCATCGGGGTATTTTTTACAACGATTAAATTATGCTGTAGTTAAAAATCATCCTTTTGATACATATGTGACATGCGCTCATGTTTGGTTTTTAAGTATTCTTCATTGAATTTATTCAAACCGACCGTTAACGGGACACGATCAACCACATCAATTCCTAAATCAGTTAAAGCTTTAATTTTGAGAGGATTATTCGTAACCAGTTTGACTTTTTTCACTTGTAAGTGATCCAGCATGATACTGCACATATCGTATTTACGCGCATCAGCGGGTAAGTTGAGCATCAGGTTGGCATCCACTGTGTCATGTCCTTGATCTTGCAAGGCATAAGCACGAATTTTATTGGTTAAACCAATACCACGACCTTCTTGACGTAAATATAAAATTACGCCTTGTCCTGCTTCGTTAATCAGTTTTTGAGTTGCTTGAAGTTGTGGGCCACAATCACATTTTAATGAAGCAAAAGCATCACCTGTTAAACATTCGGAATGGATTCGTACCAAGACAGGAGAGGTGGGTGCTGTATCTAATCCTTTTGACAATGCTACGTGTTCTTCACCTGTTTTAGGATCTTGAAAAACAGTGATTTTAAAATCACCAAAGGCAGTGGGTAATTTAGATGTGGCAACAAACTCTATAGGCACAGCGACTTCCATTACATGTTCATAATTTGGCTAAAGTATAGCTGAATGATCAGACCATAGTTGAGTATCATTGTGCAAATTTACACAGAAGATTTCCTTTTTTTTGCAAAGCACAAGATAATAGTTGATAAGTAGCATCGATATTCAGGATAATCTAGCTACCTAACAACGCCCGTTTAGCGAAAGCTCAACACTGGACCAATATAAATGTGGTTGATTTAAGGTGTTTTTTTTCGATTTCTCGATCAATAAGAAGAATCGAGCTAACCCATTTACCTAGCTTAGGATTTGCCAGGCTTTAGAAGGCATTGCCACATATGTTGTATACCGAAATACCTAGTCAACGTCCTGTTACGCCTTTGTTGGATGCGATTGATCATCCAATGCAATTGCGTCAACTAGCCAAAGAACAATTGAGTCAAGTGTCGGACGAGCTACGTCAATTTATTTTGTATGCTGCTGGACAAAGTGGTGGGCATTTCGGTGCCAATCTGGGTGTAATCGAATTAACTGTTGCTTTGCATTATTGTTTCAATACACCACATGATCGTCTTATTTGGGATGTGGGTCATCAAGCATATCCACATAAAGCTTTGACTGGACGTCGTGAGCAACTAACAACAATTCGTGCAAAAAATGGCTTAGCGGCGTTCCCCGCTCGTGAAGAGTCTGAGTTTGATACTTTTGGTGTGGGCCACTCATCAACTGCTATTTCAGCGGGTTTGGGAATGGCTTTAGCTCGTCGTTATCAAAAAGATCCTTGTGAAGTGGTTGCAATTATCGGTGATGGTGCAATGACAGCAGGGATGGCATTCGAAGCCATGAATGATGCTGTTGCACATAATGCTGATCTCATGGTGGTACTGAACGATAATGATATGTCGATTTCATGTAGCACGGGTGGTTTTGCAAAACATTTGGCTGCTATTTGGGAAAAAGGGCAATCTGTACACATTGATGAGCAGGGTAATCCATTTATTCGGGATTATCCTGAGTGGGACTACACTTCACGCTTACATTGTGCTGCTACAGAGGCTGCAGATAACTTATTTAAAGCGATTGGATTTGACTATTTTGGTCCATTCGATGGTCATAATGTCGATGAACTTGTTAATGTATTTAGTGCCTTAAAAAAACGTAAGGGGCCGCGCTTAATTCATATCTATACCAAGAAAGGTAAGGGCTTCGCACCTGCTGAAGTAGATCAAATAAAATATCACGCAATTGCTAAATTAAATGCTGCATCAGCTTCAACAAAAGCACCCAAATATTCTGATGTTTTTGGGCAATGGTTGTGTGATGAAGCCCAGTTGGATGATAAGTTGTTAGCCATTACACCTGCCATGTGTGAAGGTTCAGGTATGGTGCAATTCGCCAAACAATATCCTGATCGTTACTTTGATGTGGCAATTGCAGAACAACATGCAGTGACCTTAGCTGCTGGTATGGCATGTGAAGGTTTAAAACCAGTAGTGGCAATTTATTCAACCTTCTTACAGCGTGGTTATGATCAGCTCATTCATGATGTGGCATTACAAAACCTTGATGTCACATTTGGTATCGATCGTGCAGGTTTAGTAGGTGAGGATGGACCAACTCATGCTGGTGCATATGATTACGCATTTATGCGTACAGTTCCGAATATCGTGATTATGGCACCAAAAGATGAAAATGAATGCCGTCAAATGCTACATACCGCTTATTTGCACCCGGGTCCTGCTGCAGTACGTTATCCACGCGGAAATGGTTTAGGTGTTGAAATTCAAAAAGAACTGACAGCGCTTGAAATTGGTAAAGCTGAGTTAACTTTGGAGCTGAATGTAAAAGCCGAAGAAGTGATTACTATTTTAGCTTTCGGTAGCCGCGTGAGTGTTGCAGAAAATGCTGCTCAGCTTTTAGTTGATCAATTGGATGTTGCAGTACGCGTTTTGAATATGCGTTTTGTTAAACCCCTAGATGGTCAAATCATTCGACAATATGCAGATCAAACCCAACTTTTTGTAACGGTTGAAGAGCATGCAGTCATGGGTGGTGCTGGAAGTGCTGTGAATGAATTTATAATGGCCGAACACATTCTCAAGCCAGTTTTGAACATAGGCTTACCTGATCAATTCTTAGCACAAGCCAGTCATGGTGAGATGCTTAAAGATTGTGGATTGGATGCAGAAGGTATCCAATCTTCAATTCAACAAGCTTGGTTAAAGCTTGTACAGGTGGTTTAAATACAAGTCATAAAATTTTAGAAACATTTTTTACCTAAAAGCGCCGATATTTGATAAAATGTCGGCGCTTTTATGCATTATTCTTTATCAGTATCTTCAAATTTGTAGTGGGTGTTCAATGGAACCTATGGTGGTGATGGCTGCGCGTGCGGCTCAAACAGTTGGTCAAGAGCTTTTAAAAGCGCATCAGAATCGTCATAAACTTGATCTGCAAGTTGAAGAAAAAGGTATCGAAGGTCCTGTGACTCGCGTTGATCGCTATGTTGAAGAATTGACTATCGATATCTTGCGCAAAAGCTATAAAAATCACAGCTTCCTTGGTGAAGAGTTTGGTATGCAAGAAGGTAAAGGTCACGATGCTGATTGGTGTTGGGTGATCGATCCTTTAGATGGTACTTTAAACTTCATTAACGGTGTCCCACACTTCTGTATTTCTATTGCAGTTCAACACAAAGGCGTGACTCAACACGGTGTTGTGTATGACCCAATCAAAGATGAATTGTTCTCTGCGAGTCGCGGTCGCGGTGCAATGATGAACCAACGTCGTATTCGTGTGAATGTAAAAGATAGTTTAGATCGTACATTCTTGGCTGTTGGTCATGCATATCGTGCTAAACGCGATGGCGAAGTAGTTTCTTATGCAAAAAATCACTTCGATTCTTTGTTGGCAGTATCTGAGCAAGGTGCTCAATTCCGCCGTTTAGGTTCAGCAGCACTCGACTTAGCTTATGTTGCTGCTGGTCGTTACGATGGTTATTTCGAACTTGGTTTGAAACCATGGGATATTGCAGCGGGTGAACTAATTGTAAAAGAAGCTGGTGGTACAGTAGTTGATGCGCGCGGTGGTTCAAATTCAATGGAAAATGGTCAAGTCTTGGCTTGTTCTATGAAATTATTGAAACCATTGATGCAAGCAGTTGTCCCAGCTTGGGGTGCTGCTGCTAAATAAGCAGATCAAATTTATGAAAGCTCCCTAACTGGGAGCTTTTTTATGTCCAAAACATGATAAATCTGAATATTTGTACTTGAATGCACCAAAAAGCAATTAAACTTAATGACATTATAAAAAAATCTGTTATACTCCGCGCACGCACTAAATTTCGTTCATTACCTGAACATTTCTCTTCTATATTGTGTATGCGCGTCCGGTCCAAAGAGAGGACATTATTTCGCGCCCCACCCAATCGCTAAAAGCGATTCCTTCAGGTTCAGGCTGTAATCATGTGTGCGTTATACGCATCGTCGTTCTCGGATCGCCGCTGATTCTATATTTTCAGCGATTATTGCTGTACCGCTTTTTGCCGATGTCCATCAGACTTTATTTAATGGAGCACCCAATTTTCGGGTGAAAAACTCTATGAGCAAAACTTTTGCTGATTTTCCACTACACGAATCACTTCAACAAGCATTACAAGCATTAGGCTTTACATCGCCTACTCCTGTTCAGGAACAATCAATTCCTGCTGCTTTAGATGGTAAAGATCTTTTAGTATCAAGCCAAACAGGTTCTGGTAAAACTGCTGCATTCTTATTACCTACACTTCACGCTTTAGCGGGTAGTGAAGATACGTTGCTTTCTTTCAAAGAGCGTATGCGTGCTGTAACTGCACCTACAATTTTAGTACTTTGCCCAACACGTGAATTGGCTCAACAGGTGAGCCAAGATGCGATTGCATTTGTACGTCACATGAAAGGTGTTCGTATTGCTGCGATTATGGGTGGTATGCCTTTTGGTAAACAAATCCAACAATTAAAAGGTGCACAAGTTGTTGTGGCGACTCCAGGTCGTTTACTTGATCTAGTAAACCGTCGTCAAATCAAATTGGACAAAGTTAAATCATTAATCGTAGATGAAGCAGACCGTATGCTTGATCTTGGTTTCTCTGAAGATTTAGAGGCGATCAGTGATTTAGCGGGTAACCGTGATCAAACATTAATGTTCTCTGCGACTTTCGCACCACGTATTATTACGTTGGCAGAACGTATGATGAATGAACCAGAACGTATTGCGATTGAAACTGGTCACACGACGAATACTGACATCACTCAGACTTTACATTGGACTGATGGTTTTGAGCACAAGAAAAAGCTTTTAACACATTGGTTAAATGAAGAAGATCTTGATCAAGCTGTTGTATTTGCTTCTACGCAAGAAGATACAGATATGCTTGCAGAAGAACTGTCTGAAGCTGGTCTTTCAGTGGTAGCACTTCATGGTGCAATGCCACAGACTGTACGTAACCGTCGTTTGCGCAGCATCCGTGAAGGTCGCGCAAAAATTTTAGTTGCAACTGATGTTGCAGCACGTGGTCTAGATGTACCAACAATTTCACACGTGATTAACTTTGGTCTTCCAATGAAGAACGAAGATTATGTACACCGTATTGGTCGTACAGGTCGCGCAGGTCGTACTGGTAAAGCAATCACATTAGCGACTTACCGTGAACGTGGTAAAATTCGTGCTTTAGAAGACTACTTAGATGCACGTCTAGAAGTTTCTGAAATTGAAGGTCTTGAGCCATCTCCACCTCCAGCACGCGGTAGTCGTGATGGCGCTGGTCGCGGTCGTGGCCGTGGTGGTGAAGGCCGTGGCCGTGGTGGTTTCGGTGGTGGTCGTCGTTTTGAAGGTGAATCAAACTTCAAACGTCGCGAAGGTAACCGTGATGGCGAACGCCGTTCGTTTGGTGAAGATCGTCCACGTCGTGAATTCAATGGTGAGGATCGTCCACGTCGCGAGTTTAACAACGACCGTCCACGTCGTGAGTTTAATGGCGAAGATCGTCCGCGTCGCGAGTTCAACAACGATCGTCCACGTCGTGAATTCAATGGTGAAGATCGTCCACGTCGCGAGTTTAACAACGACCGTCCACGTCGTGAGTTTAATGGCGAAGATCGTCCACGTCGCGATTTCGGTGACCGTCCGCAACGTTCATTTGATGATCGTCCAAAGCGTGATTTCGGTGATCGCCCTCGTTCTAACGATGACAATCGTGGTAACCGTGTAGATTATAAACCTCGTGAAAACAGTTTTGGTGACCGTCCAAAACGTGATTTCGGTGACCGTCCAGCACGTCGTGAAGGTGGTTTTGATCGTCCAAAACGTACATTTGGTGATGACCGCCCAAAGCGTGAATTCAATAGCGATCGCCCACGTCGTAAATTTAACGACTAATCGGTATAGCTAAAAAAACCAGCCTTCGGGCTGGTTTTTTATTGCTCATATCAAAAAATCTGTTAGAATAAAAGTGAATAATTTCACATTATTTATGGTAAATGTAAAATATGAATAATAAGATTATAATGATTGAGACGAAGCAAATGAATGTTGGTGCAATCATGATGTACGTGTTCTTTTTATTGGTATTACTTAATCTTGCCTATTACTTTTTTAGTATCACATTATAAATTTATAAAAAAGAATAATTTCAAATCATTGTTTCATAAATAAAACACATCTTTCTATAAGCAAAATTAATAAAAATGATCAATAATGCTACAATATCCGCTTAACCTTGTATTTTATAAATAACATTTAAATTCAGTTATTTCAGAGTATAGTATGCAAGCTGAAAAATTGTAGGAACACGCTCAGCTATGAATAATCAAATACAAATCGATGAGCAAGCGTTGATCGAAGTAAAAAATTTAAGCTTTAATCGTGGTGATCGTGTTATTTACGACCAAGTCAATTTAAAGATTCGTAAGGGTCAAATTACTGCCATTATGGGGCCTTCAGGGACGGGGAAAACCACGCTTCTTAGACTCATTGGGGGGCAACTTGTACCTGATGCAGGCGAGGTCTTGTTGGATGGTAAAAATATTAGCCAAATGAGTCGTCAGGAATTGTTTAAAGCACGTGCTCGTATGGGGATGCTCTTTCAGAGTGGTGCGCTTTTCACTGATATGACTGTCTATGAAAATGTAGCTTTCCCTATCCGCGCCCATACTCAATTGCCTGAACATTTGATTGCAGAATTGGTCGCTTTAAAACTCGAATCTGTAGGATTACGTGGCGCTGAGCAAATGATGCCTTCTGAGCTTTCAGGGGGGATGAATCGCCGTGTGGCGTTAGCTCGTGCAATTGCACTAGATCCAGATTTGATTATGTACGATGAACCATTTGCTGGTCAGGATCCCATCGTAATGGGGGTTTTAACCCGATTGATTCGTTCTTTACGAGAAGCGTTAGACCTAACGACCATTATCGTGTCTCACGATGTTGCTGAAACATTATCGATCGCAGATTACATTTATGTGGTTGCGGAAGGTAAAGTACAAGGCGAGGGCACACCTGATCAGTTAAAGAATCATAGTTCGCCTTTCGTCCGTCAATTCTTAACAGGTTCGGTCGAAGGTCCTGTGGATTATCAATTTAGTCATCAAGCATATTTAAGTGATGAGGTGCGTACATGAATGCGATAGCCTCACTAGGTAGACGCGTTATAGAACGTGTTCAAGGTATTGGCGTTGCAGCCATTATGCTAGTTCAAATTTTATTTTCGATGCCGACTTGGATTGGAGTCAAACTCTTTATCTATCAAATGTATCGTGTTGGCGTATTATCATTGCTTATCATTGTGGTGTCAGGGCTGTTTATAGGTGCAGTCTTGGGTTTACAGATGTATAGCATTTTGGTCACTTTCGGCAGTGAAGCGATGCTTGGAGCAGCAGTTTCGTTGACCTTGTTGCGTGAACTTGCGCCAGTGGTTGCTGCACTTCTTTTTGCGGGGCGTGCAGGATCTGCTTTAACCGCCGAAATTGGTTTGATGAAAGCGACTGAGCAATTGTCTAGTATGGAAATGATCGGTGTTGATCCACTTAAACGCATTATTTCACCACGTTTATGGGCGGGTATATTTAGTTTGCCTATGCTTGCCGTAATTTTTGCTGCTGTGGGGATCATGGGCGGAAAAATGGTCGGTGTGGATTTTTTAGGTGCTGATGAAGGTTCGTATTGGAGTGGTATGGAAAGTGCCGTTCAATTTTATAAAGATGTCTTTAATGGCACGATCATCAAAAGCTTTGTATTTGCTTTAATCTGTACGTGGATTGCCGTATATCAGGGGTATTCATGCGAGCCCACATCAGAAGGCATTGCGACAGCAACAACAAGAACGGTAGTGTATTCATCACTATGTGTTTTAGGATTTGATTTTGTTTTGACTGCGGTCATGTTTGGAGGTGTGTAATGAAATCACGTACGAGTGAGCTCGCAGTTGGAATATTCGTGATTCTATTTGGTTGTGCATTATTTTTCTTGGCAATGAAAGTAAGTGGCTTAGCTGGGACAAATTTAAAAGATAGTTATAGCATGACGGCAACTTTTGATAACGTGAATGGTATTAAACCACGTGCTAAAGTTGCACTAAGCGGCGTAAAAGTAGGTGAAGTTGAGTCAATCACATTAGATCCGTTAACACGTCTTGCAACAGTGAAAATTAATTTAGATGGTGAGCTGACATCTTTCAATGATGAACAACTTAAAACTGTGCAAGAAGGTGCTTTAGAAGAGTTGCGTTATAGCAGTGACTATGAAGCTGCGACGCCATCGCAACAAAAAGAAATGGAAAAGCAACTGATCGCTAACATGAACTCCATCACCAATATTGATGAAGATGCTTACATTATGGTAGCGACAAATGGCTTACTGGGCGAGAAGTATCTCAAAATTGTTCCAGGTGGTGGTTTAAATTATTTAAAACGTGGTGATCAAATTGGCAACACACAAAGCACAATGGAAATTGAAGACTTAGTGTCTAAATTTGTGACTGGTGGTGCTGGTGATTCAGCTGCGAAAAAAGATTCAAATGGTTCATCAGATGCAGAAACTGTAGAATTCACAGATGAAACTGCTTCTTTTGTTGAATGATTAAATAGAGGAAAAATAAATGAATACGTTCGTAAAGCAAACACTGACTGTTAGCGTTTTATCGACGATGATTGCGAGTACAGCATTTGCTGCACCTACGGAGACTCCTCCTGCATTTATCAAAAAAGTAGCTGATGGCTTAATTTCACGTTTAAAAGCAGACCAAGCTAAGTTACAAAATAACCCTGCTGCGGTACGCGCAATTGTTCGTCAAAATTTAGATCCATATATTGATTCGCAATCATTTACTCGTATCGTGATGGGAACTTATGCGACGAATCAATATAGTAATGCTGCTCAACGCGCACAGTTTGAGAAGAACTTCCGTGAAACATTGATTGAAAACTATGGCAGTGCTTTCTCTAAGTTTTCTAATCAGACATATACAATTCGTCCGTATAAAGCATCTAACACTAAAAACCCTGTTGTAACGATTGATTTTATTAACAAGGGTGAGAAGATCCCTGTATCGTTCCAATTGGCTGATAAAGGTGATCAGTGGAAGATTCGCAATATCAACGTTTCTGGAATTGACTTAGGTTTGCAATTCCGTAATCAGTTTGCTGCTACTGTGAAGCGTAATGGTGGCGATATCAATAAAGCAATTGCAAACTTCAAGCCTGATGCTGAAGCTGCAGTTGAGAAAAAATAACAGAGAACAATTGTGATTTCACTCAAAGATCAAGAAATTATGGTTTCTGGAAAAATTAGTTTCGACAATGCTGAACAGTATTATCAACAAGGTTTAATGTTGATTCAGCAGGTAAAGCAGTTTCCACTTACTGTAAATTTATCAGGTCTTGAACATGGTAGTACTCTGGCGCTAGCTGTTTTAGTGCGTTTATTGCGTCAAGCACCTGGAACATCGAGTTTACAGTTTAAATCTGTGCCAGAAAAAATGATGAAAATCATTCAATCTTGCCATTTAGAAAATGATTTAAAATTGATTTGATTGAAAAATAAAAAAGCACCTTAGGGTGCTTTTTTATCGCTTTAAAATAGTAATTTACTCAACAGAAGGTACTTCATACGTTGTTTAAAAAACGCGACATCAAAGCGCTCAAATCCATTTTTTCCATCTAAAATAAATGAGTGGTCCAAATAGAAACACTAGGATAATCAGACTGACAACAACAAAGCTCGTCGTTCCTTGAGCAAAGGGCAGTACATCAGTATTCATACCATAAATACTGGCCACCAACATCGGGGGAGCAAGCATACTAGGTAAAATCGAGAATCGTCGAATCGTATCATTCTGTTCAGTATTAATGAAACCTGAAGTGGTATCCAATAGGAATCGAACCTTTTGGAACAAGAATGCATCATGTTCTACTAATGAGCGGACATCCTCACTGAGTTCTCGAATATCAGCATCATAAATATGACTGCCTAATGCACGGGGTCTGGCTAAGAACGTTAGGACGCGGCGTAAGTCAATCAAACAGAGTTGTGCTTTACCCAACATATCTTCTTTTTGAGCAAGACGGGTAATCATATCATCGAGATCAAGAATTTGTTCACGGTGGCGAACATTCAATACTTCTGTAGAGTAGAGTTCTAAATCCTTGTGGATATCTTCTAAGATATCCGCAAGCTCATCGAGTTTAGCTTCGAGTAAACCCAAAAGTATCCAAGTCGGATCTTTATAGTCAATGTCGTAATCATTACGGCGAGCACGTGCTCGAAAGGCACGGAAAGCAACGAGCTTTTCACCACGTAAAGTAAATAGTCGATCTTTATGTAAAATAAATGCAACAGTTTGAACCGTTCCTAGCATATTGGATGACTCTTCAGGGTCACCATCGACTTGGTAGTTTTTATTTTTCGTTAAAAAATACGTACTGATATGTAAAATGCCATCATCATCACGGTAGAATCGCGCAGATGATGAAATATCTTCTAATGATTTTAGTGTTGGAAGATTTTGTTTATAGGCATCTAAAACCCATTCTTGCTCATCTTGAGAGGGTGCAATTAAATCGATCCAAACCAATTCAGGGTGTAAATCAAACCCACCATTGATCGTTGCATCTTCTAGACTACCGCGCTCTGTGGCATAAAAGGCTTCAAGCATTTTATCTTTTCTCCCTTGCGCAGTTTGTGTGTGAACGATGGGTGTATTTTAGACAAGGATGCCATGAAAAAAAACTGATTCCATCATTAATTAGGTTAAAAAACACAGAACATATCATTTTAATTGTTGTTATAAAAACTTAAGGCTAATTTTAAATGAATTCTATTGCAATATTTTGTGGTTCAACATTAGGTTCCGATCCTGTTTATGCTGATGCAGCAAAGAAAACAGGGAAATATTTAGCGCAACAAGGCAAGAACTTGGTGTATGGTGGCGGTCGTTCAGGATTAATGGGGATTGTTGCGGATAGTGCATTAGAGGCTGGTGGAAAGGTCATTGGCGTGATTCCACAAGGATTGGTGGATCGTGAATTAGCACATCCAAATTTGACTGAACTTCACGTTGTTACCAGTATGCATGAGCGTAAAACGCTGATGGCAGATTTGTCGGATGGTTTTATTGCCTTACCGGGTGGTGCAGGAACAATTGAAGAAATTTTTGAACAATGGACATGGGCGCAACTCGGTATTCATCTTAAACCTTGCGCATTTTTAAACATTAACGGGTTTTATGATGTTCTATTACAATTCATTCAACATACGACAGATCAAGAGTTTACTCGAGCTCGCTTTACCAATGCATTAATCAATTCAACTTCAATCGAGGATATTGTGTCAAAATTCGAGTCTTATCAGGCACCACAACCGAAATGGGGTGTCCAAGATCGAGAAGACTTGGTGCAACTAGATACATGAGCAAAATTATTACTGTCGCAGCAGCGATTATTTCCAATGAGGATCAGCAGTTGTTGTTGGTTCGAAAAAAGAATACCCAGTTTTTCATGCAGGTTGGTGGGAAGTTAGAGGAGAATGAGCCTTCTGAAGACACGATTCTGCGAGAAATTAAAGAAGAAATTGGCGCTGAGGCAGTAATAGATCAATATATAGGTCGTTTTGAAACCAAAGCTGCAAATGAAGCGGATCATCAGTTGATTAGTTATCTCTATCGAGTTCAGCTTAAACAAGAGCCTCACATTCATGCAGAAATTGCTGAAATGAAATGGATCGATTTAGATGATGATGCTACGCCTTTAGCACCGTTAACTCGAGAAATCGTGATTCCTTGGTGTAGGCAGCATTTTAATGCCGATTAAAACTTAAAGTGACTGTGTCAATATTCTGCAGCTGCAATGCATGCGATCTGAATGTTCTGACAGCCGAGCTTTTCTAGTGCATTGGCCAACGCATTGACTGAACTCCCTGTGGTCACGACATCGTCAATAATCAGGATATTTCTAAACTTTCCTTTTTCTGAACGTATTGGTTTGAATTGAGATTGAATATCCTCGATTCTTTCTACACGTGTTAAGCCTTTCTGTGAGTGTTGTGCTGAACGTTCAATTGGCTGCCAAATGGGTATTTGCAGTTTTTTGGAAAGAATTTTTCCGATGACCATCATTTGATTATAACCACGCTCTTTCAAGCGCTCGTTTGAAATAGGCATAGGTACAATCGCTTGAAAACGTTTCAGTTTAAGTTCTAGCAATGTGTGTGCTAGAAAAGTTTGATAATGAAGTTGTTGTTCATATTTGAATAAGTGAATAATGCGATCTATAGGAAAGCTATAGTCGAAACAAGCATAAATATTTCTTTCATGTCGATGAATGAGTGAAGGGCTTTTCCATGGAAGCATTGTCCAACAGTCATCACATAGTCTGTGGGTTTGAGTTGGAGAGAATCCGCATAATTGGCAAGCGCGTCGTGATAATAATGTGTGATAGAGGTTATGAATAGGGCTCAGCATCATGGCTCAAGTTATTTTTATTGTGAGTACCTATGATTATAACTGAGCTCGTTGATTAAGGAACATATTAAACATACGCATATCTAGGCGCTTCTGGTAACCATCGTTTAAGAAGAGCATCCGCTTGATGTGGGTAATCTTTTAAAATTTGAGTCGCGACATAGTGCGCTTGAGTTAACAGATGGTCATCCCGTTCCAATTTAGCCACGCGAAAGCCCATGTCTCCAGTCTGTTTCGTTCCTAACAGTTCGCCTGGGCCGCGGATTTCCAAATCTTTTTCTGCTATTAAAAAGCCATCATTGGTTTCACGCATAATGCGTAAACGCTCTTGTCCATTCTGCGATAAAGGACTTTTATATAATAATGCGCAAAAACTTGCTTTAGCACCTCGACCCACACGCCCCCTTAATTGATGTAGTTGAGATAGACCCAGTCGCTCCGCATTTTCAATGACCATGATGGATGCATTTGGTACATCCACTCCAACTTCGATCACAGTTGTTGCGATCAGCAGTTGTAATTGATTGTCTTTGAACTGTTGCATGACAGCTTGTTTTTCATCAGCTTTCATTTTGCCATGAACCAAACCAATATTGAGGTGCGGAAAGCGTTCTTTAATCTCCTGATAAGTCGCTTCAGCAGCTTGGGCATCTAACGTCTCTGATTGTTCCACTAATGTACAGACCCAATAAGCCTGCTTACCTTCAGCGCAGTTTGTCGCAATACGCTGCAGGACCTCTTCACGACGATCGAGTGGAATAGTGACTGTTTGGATTGGGGTACGCCCTGGGGGTAACTCATCAATCACAGAAGTATCTAAATCGCCGTACGCTGACATTGCTAACGTACGTGGGATAGGCGTGGCGGTCATTACCAACTGATGTGGTGTCGTATCCTGTGCCCCTTTATTTCGTAATGCTAGACGCTGGTCAACTCCAAATCGATGCTGTTCATCAATGATGACAAGACCCAATTTATGAAACTGGACGTTATCCTGAAATAGTGCATGAGTGCCGACGACCAATTGGGCAGAGCCTTCTCTAATCTGCTGTTCTGCAGCAGCGCGTGCTTTCCCTTTTTGTTTGCCTGATAACCAAGAAACTTGGATGCCGAGTGGTTCGAACCATTTTTTAAAATTTAAATAATGTTGTTCTGCGAGGATTTCAGTCGGTGCCATAAGAGCAACTTGCCATCCCTCTTCGAGTGGATGACATGCCGCAATGCCTGCCACTAAGGTTTTGCCTGCACCTACATCACCTTGCACTAGTCTGAGCATCGGTTTGTTTTGTTTAAGATCTTTCACAATTTCATTTGAAACACGTTTTTGAGCATTCGTCATTTCAAAGGGAAGTATGGAGAGAAGTTGTTTGGCAAATGTTCGACTGGCTGAAAATGCAGGTGCGGAGATCTGTTGAATGTATGCACGACGAGTCAACAAACTAATTTGATGACTGACTAATTCTTCAAAGATGAGACGTTGCTGCGCAGGATGCTGCCCTTCAGCCAGTTGCAACATATTGGCATCGGTGGGAGGGTGATGAATATATTCTAGTGCTTCTTTTAAAGCATACCCATTGGTAAATTTTGCAGGAATCAGTTCTGGTAAATCATGGGCATGTTGTGCTAAAGCTTGTTTAATATATTCGCGCAGTTTAGGTTGAGTGAGTCCTTCCGTTGATGGGTAAATTGCGGTTAGCTGCGTTTTTGGAAGTGGGGTATGCTCCGTAATCAATTGAATTTCTGGGTGATACATTTCTAGGCCACGAGCGCCTACTCGGACTTCACCAAACACTCTTAAACGATTTCCAGGCTTTGCGCGATCCATCAATGCTTTATAAATATGATAAAAACGTAAGGTGACTTTTCCAAAATCATCTTGTAATAATATTGCCATGGATTTGCGTTTACCGGGCGGCATATCCATTGATGCGACAGTGCCTTCAAGTAAATAGCTTCGACCTACTTGAAGGTGATCCATGGGCACAATAGTACTGCGATCTTCATAATCTCGAGGCAGATGAAACAAAAGATCATCCGTATTCCAGATATTTAATTTTTCGAGTAAAGCGGCAGCGGCGTTTCCTACACCTTGCAACTGATGGACTGCAGTCATGTCCCCTCAACTTTGCTTAAATTGAATTTATAACACTAGAGAATAGGTCTTACATGCATATTCTATTTATCGGTTATGGTAAAACATCGCAACATGTTGCTAAACAATTATTTCAACAAGGACATCAAATTACCACAGTCAGTTTAAGCAGGAAAGATCAAGCAGGTGCTATGCATCTTCAACAAGATATACACCAACTTGATTTATCGACATTGTCGCCTATTGATGCAGTATACGTGTTGATTGCACCTAAAGACCCATCACTAAACGGGTATAAAGCAGCTTTCATAGATGCGATTCCACATATGAGAAATCAGCTGGCTCTGCATCCTATCCAAAAGATTATTGTTGTCTCGTCGACACGCGTTTACGGACAAGATCAAGGGGAGGAGATTGATGATCAAACAGAGATCAATCCGCAAGATGAGAAAGCATTAGTGTTAGCCACAATGGAGAAGCTTTGGCAAGAAGCCTTTCCACAGCAATGTATCATTGTGAGACCCACTGGTATTTATGGCGTATCCGTGAAGAGAATGATGCAGCTTGCTCAAAATACAATAGACTATCCCAATGTGCATTGGTCGAATCGAATTCATATCGAAGATTTAGCGGGTTTTCTTGTCCATTTACTTCACGTGGAACATCCAGAAAAAACTTATATTTGTAGTAATAATCAACCCATTCCATTACATGAAATTATTCTGTGGTTCCAAAAGCAGTTAAACATCCCTCCATTAAAATTATTGAATGAGGCACAGCGTGGAAAGAAAATTTATGCCTCTCGAATGTTAAGCACTGGTTTTAAATTGAAACATGCTCAATTTTTTAAGGATTATCGAGAACTCATTTAGGCATAAAAAAACCCTCGCTGGGGAGGGTTTTAGATACTATTTTTTCTTGCGTTTTAAGCGTTTTTTGGCTTGTTGATCAGCAACTGCATCCAAAGCTTCTTTCAGCTCTTCATCGTTAAATGAAGTGATATGTTGCAACATTTGTAAGGTTACATCATCTAGTACCAAGTTGGCATATTGAGCAACCTCTTTGAATTGTGCATCAAAGACTATTGCGCCTTCTTCGTTATTACTGATATAGCCTTGTTGAGTCAGAACTTTGATAAAACTTTGGAAGAGCGCTTTATCAAAGAATTCAGGTGAGTTGAACTCATAAAGTACAGATAAACGCTGACCTAATAGATGGCTTAAATCTTCGACCTGCTTGGTCGTAATATTTCCAGAGCCACGTTGAGTAATTAGGGCAAGTGTCATGTAGTAGCGTTCAATACTTTGCTTCACTGGAGCAGCAAGCACGACTAACTGATTGTGTTGTTCAGAGTTAGGTGCAGGGCTACATAAATTTCCATGTTCATCAATCGTAATCAACTGTGCTTCCACCAGACCTTGAACATAGTTACAGATCTGTTCTTTAAGCTCATCCGTATTCCACTTAAGGAAAAGTTCAGCTTTCAAGAATGGATAAAGTGTACGAATGACATTAATCAAATCGCCCTGTGAAATTTTACCATTGTGCTCGACCATCGCAGCAATCAGTGATGGCAAGACATAAGCATGCAAAATATTATTGCGGAAATATGTCAGTAATACTGCTTGACCATCTTCAATCGCAATGATATCGCCAAGGACATGTTTTACACGCTTAATCAACTTGAGTTTTAAACCATAAGCAATGATTTCTTTACCAGACAGTGGTGTGATTTCAACTCGATGATCATAAGGTAAAGCTGTTAGAAGATTGCGATAGGTATCTAACTGTTTAATACAAATCTCTTCATCAAGCGTGTGCTTGGAAGTCGATAAAAGAATAAGTGACAATAACGAAACTGGGTTGATAACAGCAGCACGGTTAATATTTTCAAGAATTGCATTTGCTGAGGTGTTAACTGCATCAGAAACTTCTTGAGGAATCGGGTCATCATTCTTCTCAATTTTGATATGTTCAGCACCATGCTGTTTCAAAATCTCATCAAGGAAGACGGGTTCACCAAAGTTTACGTGTACTTTACCGAAGATGCGTTCAATCTTTCTTAAGGTTTGTAAAATACCAAAGATAGATTCGGCCTCTTTAGGCTTACCATTCATTTCACCGACGTAAGTTGCACCTTCCATCAGGCGTTCATAACCAAAATAGGTCGGGACAAATACAATAGGTTTAGCACGACCACGCAAATGACTATGCACAGTCATTGCCAACATACCTGTTTTCGGCGGTAATAAACGTCCAGTACGTGAACGTCCACCTTCAATAAAGTATTCTAATGGCGTGTTGCGCGATAGGATACTGTATAGATATTCTTTGAATACAGTGGTGTATAACGCATTTCCACGGAAGGTTCGACGTATAAAAAATGCACCGCCACCACGTAAAAGCTGACCAACGAATGGCATATTCAGGTTATCACCTGCAGCAATGTACGGTACCATCATCCCACGCTTATAAATCACATAAGAGAGTAATAGGTAGTCAATATGGCTACGGTGACAAGGTGTATAAATAATTTCGTAGTCTTTCGCTAATTCACGAACTGTATTGAAATTATGTACTTCTACGCCGTCATAGAGTTGAGTCCAAAGACGCGTCAGGGCTTGTTCTGCAAAACGTACGGTTGCATGAGAATAGTCTGATGCAATTTCATTCACGTAGCCGATCGCACGGCGCTCAGCTTCAATCAAACTGATTTTAGAGCGGATACTTTCTTTGCGAATTCCGTCCTGAACATCTTGAGATTTAATCAATGATTGCATCACGTTTCGACGATCTGACAAATCTGGACCTAATACAACTTCACGCTGACGATCTAGATAATCATTGAGTTGATTGACGATATATGTTGCAGGAGACAAGTTTGGATGTGTTACACGTGCGTAATCTACCAATTCGCGCAGTGATTTTGGTTCATGGAATTCAAGAAAAGATTGGCGACCATGTAAACCAATATTCATCAGTTGTTTAACAGTACTTGGTGTTGCCCAAGTGTCCGTAAATAGCAATTTAAATAATGAATCTTCTTTGTCCGGTGAGCGGCCCCACAATACAGTCACTGGTACAAGTTCAATGTCAGTATCTGGGTGCTTATCCAATATCTCGATCAATCTGAGGAGACGAGGTGGAAATGCATGGGGTGGCGGATTAAGTAAGTTTGTTTCATCTTGATGTTGTAAAAATAATACAGCAGCTTTCTCTTTATGGTCCCCGATCATGAGTGGGTCAAGTGCTGGCGCGAGATTTAATCGACGAGTTTCGCCGTCAACCACTAACGCATTACTACGCGAGTAATTTTGTAATACATAGCACACCACTTTTTTGTGAGTCGTGTTATTTTCAGTGGGTGGTGTTGAAGGTTGGGTTTCAGTAGGAACCTCTCCAAGAACATGCGGTGTTACTACGAGGTCAAGCAACTTACTGGAAAGTCGACGATACATTTGACCAAAGCCATTCTTGGACATACATACTCCTAGCCAAAGACGAATTTCGCATGACGCGAATGAAGGCAATTATTTTCTTAAATCTGTGATCAAAACAATATGTCATTTTCTAACAAAATGCACAGAATTTGGATGAATTTTCGTTAATAATCGTATTTTTAGCCAAAATATCAAATTTGTTTTATGACAATATAGTCAAGCAAAGTTTAGTTGTTTACTCGGAAATTATGGCAAGATAGAGATTGAGTCATTAAATTGGAAAATCTGTTTAAATTCAAGAGGACCAATTTAATGTCGTAGCAATGAAATATATAGGTCCGATATGAATCAGCTCACGCAAGAACTCGTAGATTTACTCACGCTAGAACGACTTGAAGAAAACATTTTTAGAGGCAAAAGCCAAAATTTGGTTGGCAAACGCGTCTTTGGTGGACAAGTTCTAGGTCAAGCTTTACGTGCTGCTTCATATACAACTGATCGCCCTGCACATTCATTGCATGCATATTTCTTATTTGGTGGAGATGTTAATGCACCCATTATTTATGAAGTAGATCGAATCCGAGATGGGCGTAGTTTCGTGAGTCGCCAAGTTCGTGCGATTCAACATGGCAAGACGATATTCATGTGTATGGTATCTTTTGCAGACCAAGAAGAGGGTCTCAATTATCAAGTTGCTGAACCAGAATACCCGCCAGTAGATGGGCTAAAATCTGAAGCTGAACTCAAGAAAATGATTGTCGATTTCGTACCAGAGAATGTGCGTGCCAGCTTTATGCGTGATCGTCATGTTGAAATTAAGCCTGTAATGCCAGTCAATCCATTCCAACCACAACCTGAAGCGCCGTCTTACGCGCACTATATTCGTACACACGATCGTTTGGCTGATGATGTAGATGAAAATGCATTACATCAGGCGATCGCTGCTTTTTATTCAGACTTTACTTTGATGACAACTGCACTACGACCACACGGACTCAGTTATATTTCACCGAGTTTACAATGTGCCAGCATTGATCATACCATGTACTTTCATAAACCATTTCGTGTAGATGATTGGATGCTCTATGACATGGAGGCAACGATTAGTGCAAGTTCTAGAGGATTGAACTTTGGACGAATGTGGCAAAATGGACAATTGGTCTGTAGTACAGTGCAAGAAGGTCTAATTCGAATTCGTGAAATTGAAACGCAATAAGATAATTGATCCATGCTTCAAGCCAAATCTTCAGATTTGGCTTTTTACTTCATATTTGTATTTATAAATTATTCGTTTCGGTTGCAAAGCTAACAAGAAAAAATGATCGATTCTTGAGGGCGCTCATGGCATAGTGCGACTAATAAATCAAAATGAAAAGCACATGACATGAGTCTAAATACGCAAATTTTAATTGCTGCAATTTTAGGTGTGGCTTTTGGCTTCTTGTTAAATGTATTCCCTGATACAGCATTTTTTAACGGAAGTTTATATGCCTTAGGGATTGCCAGTAGTATCTTTATCGGCCTACTGAAACTATTACTGATTCCTCTCATTTTTAGTTCTATTGTTGTCGGAGTTTCCAATCTACAGACTGGTGGCCAACTTGGTAGAACTTGGAAAATTACCCTCGCTTGTTGTGTCACAACCACAACTTTGGCACTGATTTTGGGGCTTGCTTGTGCGCATCTTTTCGAGGTCGGGAAGGGTGTAGACATCACCATTTTTCAAGAGACCATGAATCAGCATCAGACGCCTGATACTTTGACGCCCTCGAGTTTTTTTACCAACTTTATCCAAAATACACTAATAAACCCGTTTAAAGCATTTGCTGAAGGTAATGTGTTAGCCGTTGTCGTTTTTGCACTTTTAATTGGGGTGGCTCTCGTTAAAGGTGGTGAAAAATTTAAAACAGTGAAAGCGTTGAGTCAGCAATTTTTTGAAATCATGATGTTGATGATTGGTTGGGTGATGAAGCTCGCACCAATAGGGATTTTTGCGTTACTGGCAAAGTTAATCGCGACGGAGGACTTATCCGTTCTGAGTCGATTAGCAGAATTTGCAGCAGTAGTCACGGGAACGACCATCTTTCATGGCCTTGTTGTTTTGCCTTTGTTGCTCTGGATTTTCGGGAGAATGAATCCAATTACATTTTTTAAGGGAACACGAGCAGCCTTGATTACGGCGTTTGCTACCAGCTCAAGTTCCGCAACTATGCCGCTATCAATGAAGTGTGCTCAGGAAAATTTAGGAGTAAGACCCCAAACTGCAGGATTTGTGATCCCTCTCGGGACACAGTTGAATATGGATGGGACGGCATTGTATGAGGCTGCGGCGGCGCTGTTTATTGCGAATTTAATGGGGCTTGATTTAACGTTAGGACAACAATTGATTGTGTGTGCGACAGCAATGATTGCATCTTTAGGGGCACCAGGTATACCTAGCGCAGGTATGGTTACCATGATTATGGTTTTACAATCAGTTGGACTCCCAGCAGAAGCAATCGCAATATTATTGCCGATTGACCGTTTGTTAGATACTGTCAGAACAGTGGTAAATGTGCAGGGAGATATGATGATTAGTGTTGTTGTAGATCGTTACACGAATC
Organism: Acinetobacter sp. ANC_7512; assembly: GCF_056779935.1. NCBI lineage: Bacteria > Pseudomonadati > Pseudomonadota > Gammaproteobacteria > Moraxellales > Moraxellaceae > Acinetobacter > Acinetobacter sp. ANC_7512. Next base: position 47,535 of record NZ_JBWYIX010000013.1, read on the forward strand.
CTGATCATGAACCTATTGAAAAAAATACAGCTTAAAAGATTAGATCAGATATAAAAAAGCAGGGATCCCCCTGCTTTTTTATTAAATACATTATGCAACTTTCAGTGCTGCACGTTCTGCTGCTGGTGATTGATTTAGATAGTTAATCGCATCTTCAGTTTTTGCTTCATGAACAGGGTCATACCAAGGCATTAAATAGCCGAGTTGTTGAGAAACAAGCCACAATGGGTGAGGGAGTAAACCATTGTCTTTTTGGGCAATTCGTGCCCATTCACGCCAAATCCAAGGTTTGTAAACAGCTGGTTTAATTGATTTAAAGCGAGGGTCTTGACCCATAATATGAGCAGCACCATCAACCCATAAACCTAATACAGCAGCAATCACAACTACACTTTGATAATAGCGAGAAATATAACCACCGCCAAGATGACGATATAAGTCAAATGCAACGGTACGGTGTTCAATTTCCTCAGCACCATGCCATTTTACGAGATCGAGCATATTGGCATCAGCACCCAATTCTCCCCATTTTTTGTTGTACAAGGCATATTTGCCGAGGACACAAGTCATATGTTCAACAGTAGCAATAATACCTAATCTGAATAAATCCCACTGATGATCTAAGGCTTTTGGGACGTTTAGACCTAAAGGTTTATCTGCTAAAAGTTTTCCAAAAAGAAAGTCCATAATATCGAGATTACGTTGAATATCGATATGACGTGCGCTGAGATATTCTTTATTCGCTGAATTATGTGCTTGAGCGTGCATCGCTTCTTGGCGAATAAAAGCTTTCACATCTTCTGCAAGTTTTTCATCAGTAATTTTGGGCAAAACTTTGTTGTACAGACGACAAAACCAAAATTCGCCTGCTGGTAAGATGTTATTAATTTCATTGATAAAATAACTAACGAAAGGCTGATTTGGAACCCAATCTACTGGTGTATCCGCCCACTCAAATTTAACTTTACGAGGTTTGATGTGATACTCAATAGAAGATCCAATCTTACTATTTCTTAATCGAGACAATAATTTCATCACACTTTCCTGAATTTTTGTTGTGATTATCATTTTTCAGTATAAAAAAATGCCCTCAAATAACCTTAGCATTTGAGGACATTGATGTATCAATTAGTGAATGTAATGATTTAACCATTCGGTAGGGTAGATACTATTCGGCTTTGTTGGATTCTAGTTCGGTTGTTTCGCTTGGTGATTCATCATCTTCTTGAATAACATGATCAAAATCTTCATCGATGTCTGATTCACTTACTTCAGGAATTGCACTTAGATCAAATCCGTTAGGTTGCTCAAGCGTAAAATTTAAACGACCAGCAATAACGCTTGCGAGTTCTTCAAGACCTTGCTTATTGAGGGATGAGAACAATTGGATGGAGAAGTTAAGCTTCATTTTCTTTAATTGAGCTTTGACTTCTTGCAATGCTTTGGAAGCTGGACCACGATTTAACTTATCTGATTTTGTTAATAAAACATGGACAAATAATTTGCGTGAATAAGCCCATTCTAACATCATGACATCGAAATGTTGTAATGGGTGTCGTATGTCCATTAGCAGTACTAGCCCTTGTAAACTTTCACGATGAATGAGGTAGTTTTCAAGCTCTTTTTGCCAAATGATTTTCATGCTTTCAGGTACAGCAGCATAGCCATATCCAGGAAGGTCAACTAATCTTTGTTCGGCATTGCCCATGCTAAAAAAGTTAATCATTTGTGTGCGACCAGGTTTTTTAGACGCACGTGCAAGTTGTTTTTGATTGGTTAATGCATTAATCGCACTCGATTTACCAGCATTCGAACGACCTGCAAAAGCAATCTCATAACCTGTGTCATCGACACATAAATTCAGTTTTGGTGCACTCATTAAGAATTCGGCTTTGCGCAACCAGTTGAGCGCTTGAACCGAATATTCAGTAATCGCTGGATCGGCTTTTTTCTCATAGCTGATCTTTTGCTTTGGGGCATTTGACGCCTTACTGTTTTTCGACTTTCCTCTGCTGTGATGCATAGCTCAACTTCAATAACTCAATTTACAATCAGCTATTATAAAGGAAGTCGCGCATGCAAGCGAATACTCAATCGAATTGAGTCAATCTATGGTGTAACTTGAATGAAAGGAATGAGTGAATCTGAATTGAATTTTGTAACTGAGGTGGGTATAACATCCTTCAGTTTAAATTGATCTAAATGCTGATAAAACTGTTTGACTGCATGATCTAAAATGCCTTTTAAGCCACAGTCACTTCTTAATACGCATGGTGGGTTATGACACTCTACAATTTGCTGATCGCCTTGAAGTGTTCTCACTAAAGTCCCTAATGAGATATTCAGAGTTTGAGGGGCTAGACGTATACCGCCACCTTTGCCTCGAGTGGTCATTAGCCAATTTTGTTTTGCCATAAAGTGAACGATTTTCATGGCGTGGTTTTCTGAGACCTGCAATTGGTTTGCCAGTTCTGCAATGGTATAAGGCAAGTCACGAGGTTGTGCGACATACATCAATATACGCAGGGCATAGTCGGTAAATTTATTCAGTTGCATAGATCGTCATAAAAGATAGCTTATTTCTATCTTAACATTGAAAGCCCCGTGAACGGAGCTTTCAATGATCTCTTAAAATCTTATTTCGGTTAAAGATTTAGATGAATTAATTTTTTAGTGGTGCAGACACCTCAACCACATCACCTACTTGATAGTGGTTTAATAAGATATTTGCCACAGAATATTCAGTTGCTTCATCTACCGCTTTTACTGTGATTTGATACTGGTCAGCTTGTGCAGCATCAAAGCTAAATTGTTGTGGTTGGCGCATCTCTTGCCCCGGTACTTGGACTCGTACCGAAATATATTCACCTGCTTCAGCCGTCGCAATGGTTTGACCGTCCTTGGCAGCTAAAGTTAAGGTTTTGGTGTTAGCTTCAGCTTCAATCGCTGTAATTTTAAATTCACGCCAGCCAGCCCAACCGCCATTTTGTGCAGTCAAAGCTTCATATTTTGATTTTTCGACACCAATTAAAATGTCTGCCAATTGCATATACGCGGCTTTCCAAGCAGCAATCAGATCAGAGTCCATTGGCACATCTAATACTTCGCTGATTGAATGCAGAAGGTTTTCACCCACAATCGAGTATTGATCCGCTTGAATGTCTAAACTTACGTGTTTAGTGGTAATTCGCTCAATCGCTTTTGCCAAAACTGTAGGATTTTCAATATTTTCAGCATATGCCAAAACAGCAGCAGCTAAAGCACGTGGCTGACGACCAGTACTTTGATGATCCATGTTAAATGTATTTTTTAACTCGGGGTTGTTGTTCAGCATGCGATTATAGAAATAGGTTGTAAGGGCAACACCATTCTCACGCAGGACGGGAACAGTCGCTTTTACAAGTTCAATATGTTGTGGCGTCATGAGCTTCAACTTTAGTTTTATTAAAAGATATATTTAAAATACATCTTTTAGGGTCGAGCTGCAATATGACTTGCATAGAAAACCTTAAAATAATTATGGGATATTAAAATATCCCATAATGAAGTTAAAAATGATGGGTAAAGGGAGGGCTATTTTTTTCCAAATAATGAGCCCAGTAGACCGCGTACGATTTTTTGCCCAGTGCTTCCGCCGAGGCTTCGTGCAGCACTTTTAGCAAACGTACCGACAATATCTTGGGTGAGTTTTTCGCGTTGTTTGGCTGCACGTTCTGCTTCTTTTTGTTGTTCACGGGCAAGGCGTTCTTGTTCTTTGGCTTGCTGTTTTGCGAAAGCTTCTTGCTCTTTAGCAATTTGCTTCGCGTAGGCCTCTTGTTCCTTAGCTTGTTGTTTTGCTAACGCTTCTTGTTCGGATTGTTGTTGACGCTGAACTACTTTGTTTTGCAGCATTTCAAAAGCACTTTCTCGATCAAGTACTTGCTCATAAACACCTGCAACCACACTGTTTGTCATGAGCGTCTTACGCTCTTCAAGCGTGATAGGTGTAAAAGATGAATATGGGGGCATAACCCAACCGCGTTCAACTATTTGTGGCGTACCTTGCTCATCTAGACAGCTAATCAGCGCTTCACCAACTGCCAGCTCCGTAATAGCATCTTGTACTTTGAATGCAGGATTTGCTCTAAAAGTATCAGCTGCAGTTTTTACTGCTTTTTGATCTTTTGGTGTGAAGGCACGAAGTGCATGCTGAACACGGTTGCCCAGTTGTCCTAAAACACTTTCAGGTAAATCCAGAGGATTTTGGGTGACAAAATAAATACCTACTCCCTTAGAGCGGATTAAGCGTACCACTTGTTCGATCTTTTCTTGCAAAGCAGGGCTGGCATTGTCAAACAGTAAATGAGCTTCATCGAAGAAAAATACCAATTTCGGTTTATCCATATCACCGACTTCAGGTAATTGTTCAAAGAGTTCGGAAAGCATCCACAGTAAGAAAGTCGCATAAAGCTTTGGGGTATTCATTAATTTATCGGCAGCGAGCAAATTAATATTGCCGTGACCTTGTGCATCGGTTTGGATAAAATCCATGAGGTCTAATGCAGGCTCACCAAAAAATTGATCACCGCCTTGATCGGACAGTGCTAGCAAATTACGTTGGATTGCACCCAGGCTGGCAGGGGAAAGATTGCCGTATTCTGCTTTAAAGTCAGCTGCATGCTCAGTCACATAAGTGATCATCGCTTTGAGGTCTTTAAAGTCGATCAGTAATAAACCTTGATCATCCGCGATGCGGAAAATCGCAGAAAGCACACCTTCTTGGGTGTCATTCAAATTCAGCATTCGGGCTAAAAGCAATGGACCAATTTCTGATACTGTAGTCCGAATCGGGTGACCTTGTTCGCCAAATAAATCCCAAAAAACCACAGGTGATGCGCTAAATGGGATTGATTCAATATTGAGGCTCTTGATGCGTTCATCAAATTTTGAATTGCTTTCACCTGCTTTGGCAAGGCTAGAGACATCACCTTTTGCATCGGCTAAAAATACCGGCACACCAATACGAGAAAAGTTTTCTGCCAAGACCTTTAAAGTGACTGTTTTGCCTGTTCCTGTTGCGCCGGCAATCAAGCCATGTCGGTTTGCCAGTTGCGAATGTAAAACAATCTCTTGGGATGTATCTGAGGTTTTTTTTGCGATGACAATTGGTGTGCCCATAATTATTCCTTTTTATTCGATCTTTTGTTGTTGCATTATTTTGAGTGCTTGTTGAATATCTTCTATCAAATCGTGAGGATGTTCCAGTCCTATACAAAAACGAACCAATATTCCTTCTTGTAAATGTGGATGTGCAAGCTCACGCATTTGATCAATTTGATAGAGCATTACTAAACTCACTGGGCCACCCCAGCTAAAACCTAATTTAAACAGGTTAAGCGCATCACAAAAATTGCGTATATCTTGAAGATTATATTTTTTATCAAACATTACACTGATCAAACCTGCGCTTAATTCTGATAGGCAAACTTCTTTCCAAAAAGTATGACCTGCAGATTTTGGATTGGCAGGGTGTAACACTTGTGCAAACTCATTTTGCTGTTGAAGCCAGCTTAATAAAGTTAGCGCTGATTTAGATTGGTGCGTATAACGGAGTTCCATTGAAGATAGGCTGCGCTGAATCTGTGCGGTGTCATCGCCTGATATAGAAATTCCTTGAATTGCATGCATGCGAAATAGCTTGTGGTATAAATCCTTGTTTTTTGTTACGACACTCCCCATGAGAATGTCACCACCACCGCTTGGATATTTGGTGAGAGCATGGACGGTGATATCGACTGCTAAGTGTTCTGTACCAAAATCAAAAGCATTAAAAGCCAGACCCGCTCCCCAAGTATTATCAAGTGCGGTAAGTATCTTATGCGTTTGAGCTTTTTTGACCAGATTCGTTAAATCTGGAAATTCGAGTGTTACAGATCCTGCAGCTTCTAACCAAATTAACTTAGCTTTACCACTTGGTTTAAAGGTCTCAACATCAATTGGGTTATAGACCTTAACGGCAATACCATAACGTGATTCTAGGTTTCGCAAATGCTCCATATTTGGACCGTAAATATTGTCCGCGACCCAAACTTCATCACCATGTGCTAAAAAACAAGAATTCACCAAGTTGATTGCAGAGAGTCCGCTTGGTGCAAGTAGGCAGTATTCTCCGCCTTCTAATTGTGCAATATTGTCGCCTAGCGTAAACGTAGTGGGGGTGCCATGCGTTCCGTAACTATAGTCATAAGCGTCGGTCCAATGGCGATTGAAAAGAGCATCGGTATTTTCAAAAATGATCGTTGATGCACGATAAATAGGGGGTTGAATACTATTTAAAAGTTGAGGTGCTTTTCTAGGGCTATGTATGAGTTGAGTTTGCGTATTTATTTTCACAATTTACCTGTATAAACCGTCATTTTATAACTAACAAAACATACTACTAAAAAACTGCATAGCTGTGCTTTGTTTAAAATTATTTAACAACCTATAGGTTGGCTTCATTTTTGCAACTGCTAGTGCAATATAAGAAAAGTTCGGGTTGGAAAATGAAGCCATTAAAAGTGCATTACTTTCAGCATATTGCTGGTGAAGGGTTAGGAAGTTGTTATGAATATTTAAAATCAATTGGGGCACAAATTAGTGCTACGGAGTTTTTTGCATTACCTGTTGAGATGGCATTAGAAATCGAGGCGTTACCAGCAATTGAAGATATTGATTTACTCATCATCATGGGTGGAGCAATGAGTGTAAATGATGAGGCAAATTATCCATGGCTAAAAATAGAAAAAAGATGGATCCGTCGATATTTATCACTAGGCAAGCCTGCAATTGGTTTGTGTCTCGGAGGTCAGCTTATAGCCAATGCTTTGGGAGCAAGTGTACGTTTAAATGAACAACAAGAGTTAGGTTGGACTAAAGTCTTCAGAACTCAACATGGTTTATCAGATTACTTTGAAATACCTAAAGAATTGGAAATAATGCAATGGCACAGTGAGACTTTTGAGATTCCTAAAGGAGGCGTCAGACTGGCTGAAAATAATGTGTGTGCAAACCAAATGTACCAAATTGGAAAGAATGTGCTGGGTTTTCAGTTTCATCCAGAAATAACGCCGAAAGTTTTACAAATGTATATTGAGAATGAAGAGCATGAGAAGGTATTTTCTGGCACTTATGTACAATCATTAGATACCTTAAAACAAACAAAAAAAACGAGGTTTCAAAAAGGGAATGAATTGCTGATCGATGCAATTAATTATGTATTGGGGTTCGGGCAGGGTGTACAAAAGAAAGCCGCCAACGCTTAACCGTAAATTGAGAAAAAATGATAAATAGGTTTGCTTAACAGTTAAACAATCGTTATAATGGGCGACCCTTTGATATTAAGGGCTAAACAACGTTGATTGTTGTTTAGATCGTTACAGTCGTGGCATCGATCACGACCTTAGTGATTTTCACTGCCTCTGACACTTGCCTTGTTTTCGGACAGGGGGAGATGCGTCATGGGTGATTCTTTATATATTTGGCTTGGAGTTTACTGGTATGTCTAACCAGAGAATCCGTATCCGTTTGAAGTCTTTTGATCACCGTTTAATTGATCAATCTTCTCAAGAGATCGTAGAAACAGCAAAACGTACTGGCGCACAAGTTTGTGGTCCAATCCCGATGCCAACTCGCATCGAGCGTTTTAACGTTCTAACTTCACCGCACGTTAACAAAGACGCGCGTGATCAGTATGAAATCCGCACTTACAAGCGTTTGATCGACATCGTTCAACCTACAGACAAAACTGTAGATGCATTGATGAAATTAGATCTTGCAGCTGGTGTAGACGTTCAGATCGCATTGGGTTAAGGCTTTCGGTTAATTAACACTCTAAGTTAATTAAGCCGCTTTTTTAGAGGTTTATGCACATGGCTATTGGTTTAGTCGGTCGCAAGTGCGGTATGACACGTATCTTTACAGATGCTGGTGTTTCTGTACCTGTTACAGTGATTGAGGTTGATCCTAACCGCATCACTCAAATCAAAACGCTTGAAACTGATGGTTATCAAGCGATTCAAATCACTACTGGTGAACGTCGCGAATCTCGCGTTACTAATGCTCAGAAAGGTCACTTCGCTAAAGCGGGTGTTGCTGCTGGTCGTTTAGTTCAAGAGTTCCGTGTTACAGAAGCTGATCTTGAAGGTCGTGAAGTTGGCGGAACTATCGGTGTAGATTTGTTCACAGTGGGTCAAATCGTTGACGTAACTGGTCAGTCTAAAGGTAAAGGTTTCCAAGGTGGTGTTAAGCGTTGGAACTTCCGTACTCAAGACGCTACTCACGGTAACTCTGTTTCTCACCGTGTTCTAGGTTCTACAGGTCAAAACCAGACTCCTGGTCGCGTATTCAAAGGCAAAAAAATGGCTGGCCATTTAGGTGCTGAACGCGTAACTACACAGGGTCTTGAAATCGTTGCTATCGATACAGAGCGTTCAGTTCTTGTAGTTAAAGGCGCGGTTCCTGGTGCTACCGGTGGTGACGTAACTGTTCGTCCTACTATCAAGGCTTGAGGGGAAATAACGTGAATTTAAATACTGTTTCCGGCTCTGCTGTTGAATTATCAGAAGTTGCGTTCGGTCGTGAATTCAATGAAGCTCTTGTACACCAAGTTGTTACAGCTTATTTAGCTGGTGGTCGTCAAGGTTCAAAAGCTCAGAAATCACGTGCAGACGTTTCTGGCGGTGGTAAAAAACCATTCCGTCAAAAAGGTACTGGTCGCGCTCGTGCTGGTTCTATTCGTAGCCCAATCTGGGTTGGCGGTGGTAAAACTTTTGCTGCTCGTCCACAAGACTGGTCTCAAAAAGTAAACCGTAAAATGTATCGCGGTGCTATGCAATGCATCCTAGCTGAACTTGTTCGTCAAGATCGCTTGGTTTTAGTTGAAGAGTTTGCTGTAGCTGCTCCAAAAACTAAAGAATTGCTTGCAAAACTTAACGACTTGAATGCTACTCGTGCATTAATCGTTACTGATGCTGTTGATGAGAACTTGTATCTAGCTGCTCGTAACCTTCCACACGTTGATGTGGTTGATGCTGCTGCTATCGATCCTGTTAGCTTGATCGCGTTCGATAAAGTTGTTATGTCTGTAGCTGCTGCTAAGAAAATTGAGGTAGAACTCGGATGAACAACGAACGTATCTATCAAGTCCTAAAAGGACCTGTATTCTCAGAAAAAGCACAAGTTTTAGGTGAAACTGCTGGTGTTCAAGTGTTTAAAGTTGCTATCGATGCAAACAAACTTGAAATCAAAAAAGCAGTTGAACAATTATTTGGTGTAGAAGTTGTTAAAGTTAACACGACTATCACTAAAGGTAAGACTAAACGCTTTGGTAAAACTATCGGACGTCGTTCTGATGTTAAAAAAGCATACGTCACCCTGAAAGCTGGCCAAGATGTAGAAATGGCTGACTTGGGCGATACCGCTGAAAGCACAGCGGAATAAGGACGAGAATTATGCCTATTCAAAAATGTAAGCCAACGTCTCCAGGACGTCGCTTTGTAGAGAAAGTCGTTCACGACCATCTTCACAAAGGTGCGCCTTATGCTCCGTTGGTAGAAGCTAAAAAACGTACTGGTGGTCGTAATAACAACGGTCACATTACTACACGTCACGTTGGTGGTGGTCACAAGCAACATTACCGTATTGTTGACTTTAAACGTAACAAAGATGGCATTCCTGCGACTGTAGAGCGTATCGAATACGATCCTAACCGTACTGCACACATTGCATTAGTTTTGTATGCTGACGGTGAGCGTCGTTATATCATTGCGCCTAAAGGTCTACGTGCTGGTGATAAAGTTCAATCTGGTAACGATGCTCCAATTCGTCCAGGTAACTGCTTACCACTTCGTAACATGCCTATCGGTTCTACTCTTCACAATATCGAGCTTAAAATCGGTAAAGGCGCTCAATTAGTGCGTTCTGCTGGTGCTTCTGCTCAGTTATTGGGTCGTGACGGTTCTTACGCAATTATTCGTCTACGTTCTGGCGAAATGCGTAAAGTACACGTTGAATGTCGCGCAGTTCTTGGTGAAGTTTCTAACCAAGAAAGCAACTTACGTTCACTAGGTAAAGCTGGTGCTTCACGCTGGCGTGGTGTTCGTCCTACCGTTCGTGGTATGGCGATGAACCCGGTAGATCACCCGCATGGTGGTGGTGAAGGGCGTAACAAAGGTATTCAACCTGTAAGCCCATGGGGTCAAAAAGCTAAAGGGTACAAGACACGTACCAATAAGCGTACGACTAAGATGATCATTCGCGACCGTCGCGTTAAGTAACAAGTAAAGGAATCTGACAATGCCTCGTTCTCTGAAAAAAGGCCCATTCGTCGATGCGCACTTGTTCGCTAAGGTTGAAGCGGCTATCGCGGCTAATAACCGTAAGCCGATCAAAACTTGGTCGCGTCGTTCGATGATCCTCCCGGATTTTGTTGGTTTAACAATTTCTGTACACAATGGTCGTAACCATGTTCCGGTAATCGTATCTGAGCATATGGTTGGTCACAAGCTTGGTGAATTTGCACCGACTCGTACTTACCGTGGTCACGGTGTTGACAAGAAATCTAAACGTTAATAGGTGCTATGATGGAAGTAACTGCTAAATTACGCGGTGCCGCTATCTCGGCACAAAAAGCTCGTTTGGTTGCAGACTTGATTCGCGGCAAATCTGTTGCGCACGCTCTTAACATCCTAAACTTCAGCAACAAAAAAGCTGCAGTTTTAGTTAAGAAAGCGTTGGAATCTGCGATTGCAAACGCTGAACATAATAACAGTTTAGATGTAGACGATCTTAAAGTTTCTACGATCTACGTTGATGAAGGCATGAGCCTTAAACGTATTTTGCCACGTGCTAAAGGCCGTGCAGATCGTATTACTAAGCGTACTTGTCACATCACCGTTAAGGTAGGGGTTTGATATGGGTCAGAAGGTTCATCCAATCGGTATCCGCCTAGGTGTTGTGAAACGTCATAACGCTAACTGGTATGCGAATCCGAAACAATACGCTGAATACTTGCTTAAAGATCTTCAAGTTCGTGAGTTTTTGAACAAAAAACTTAAGAATGCGATGGTAAGCAATATTCTTATCGAGCGTCCAACAGGTGCTGCTAAAGTAACAATTAGCACTGCTCGTCCTGGTATCGTCATCGGTAAAAAAGGCGAAGACATTGAAAAATTACAGCGCGAACTTACCAACATTATGGGTGTTCCAGCGCAAGTAAGCATCAACGAAATTGATCGTCCAGATTTAGACGCTCGTCTAGTTGGTGAAGCAATTGCTTCTCAATTAGAAAAACGTGTAATGTTCCGTCGTGCTATGAAGCGTGCGGTTCAAAACACTATGCGTGCTGGTGCGAAAGGTATCAAAGTTGAAGTTTCTGGTCGTTTAGGCGGTGCAGAGATTGCACGTACTGAATGGTATCGTGAAGGTCGTGTACCTCTACATACTCTTCGTGCTGACATCGACTATTCAGCGGTTCGCGCAGAAACTACTTACGGTACGATCGGCGTTAAAGTTTGGATCTTCCGTGGTGAGATCTTGGGCGGCATGAAACAAGTCATGAACCCAGCTCCAGCTGAAGAACGTCCAGCTAAACGTGGTCGCGGTCGTGGTGAAGGTCAAGAGCGTCGTGGTCGTCGCAATGATCGTTCTGCTGAAAAAGGAGAATAATCCATGTTGCAACCTAAACGTACTAAATTCCGTAAAGTGCAAAAAGGCCGTAACACTGGTCTAGCACATCGCGGTAGCACAGTATCTTTTGGTACTATCGCACTTAAATCAGTTGAACGTGGTCGCATGACTGCGCGTCAAATTGAAGCAGCGCGTCGTACAATCAGCCGTCGTGTAAAACGTGGTGGTAAGATCTTTATCCGTGTATTCCCGGACAAACCAATTACTGAAAAACCATTAGAAGTTCGTATGGGTAAAGGTAAAGGTTCTGTGGAATATTGGGTTTGTGAAATCAAACCAGGTAAGATCCTGTACGAAATGGAAGGTGTGAACGAAGAATTAGCGCGTGAAGCATTTACACTTGCTGCTGCTAAACTTCCGTTTAAAACCACTATCGTGACTCGGACGGTAATGTAATGAAAACTAAAGATCTACGTGAAAAGTCGGTAGAAGAATTGACAGCTTTGCTTGATGAGCAACAGTTGAACCAATTCCGTCTTCGCATGGCTAAAGCAACTGGTCAATTGGGTAAATCGCACGAAGTGCAATTAACTCGTAAAACTATTGCTCGCATCAAGACCCTCCTTACCGAAAAACAGGGGAACGCACAATGAGTGAGCAAACAGTTCGCACGTTAACAGGCAAAGTAGTAAGCGACAAGATGGACAAGTCTATCGTTGTTCTTATCGAACGCCGCGTTCAACACCCGTTGTATGGCAAATCAATCCGCCGTTCAACAAAATTACACGCTCATGATGAGAACAACACTGCTAAAACTGGCGATGTTGTAACTATCAAAGAAAGCCGCCCAATTTCTAAAACTAAGTCTTGGACTTTAGTTGAAGTTGTTGAAGCAGCTGCTGAGTAAATAACGTTCTTGTTGCATCATCGGTCAATTTCGAGTACTCTTTGAGCCTTTCGAAATTGTGACCGGTGATGCTCGGTTTTGGAGTAGGGCAATGATTCAGACCGAAACTATGCTCGACGTAGCAGACAACAGTGGTGCTCGCCGCGTACAATGTATTAAAGTACTTGGTGGTTCACATCGTCGTTATGCTTCAGTTGGCGACATTATTAAAGTTACTGTAAAAGAAGCAATTCCACGTGGCCGTGTTAAAAAAGGCGACGTAATGAATGCAGTAGTTGTACGTACAAAATTCGGTATCCGTCGTCCAGATGGTTCTGTTATTCGTTTCGATGATAACGCTGCTGTTATTTTGAACAACAACAAAGCTCCGATTGCTACTCGTATTTTCGGACCAGTGACTCGTGAACTTCGTACTGAACAGTTCATGAAAATCATTTCATTGGCTCCTGAAGTTCTATAATAGAGGCAATCATGGCTAAGATTAAAAAAGGCGATCAAGTAATCGTGATCGCAGGTAAAGAAAAAGGCAAACAAGGTACTGTTTTGTCTGTTTCTAATGACCGAGTTAAGGTTGAAGGTCTTAACTTAGTTAAGAAGCATCAAAAGCCTAACCGTGCAACAGGTGCTGAAGGCGCTATCGTTACACAAGAAGCTTTGCTTCATATCTCTAACGTGGCAATTTTTAATGCTACAACCCAAAAGGCTGACCGTGTTGGTTACCAAGTGATTGATGGCGTGAAAACTCGCGTTTACAAATCAAATGGTGAATCAGTGGCGGTAGCGAAGTAATAGGTTGAAATAGGCAATGGCCAGACTTAAAGCGCGTTACAACGACGAACTTAAAGCTCAATTACAAGAACAATTGGGCGTTAAGAATGTGATGGAGATCCCTCGCATCACTAAAATCACGATCAATATGGGTGTTGGTGCAGCAGCTGCTGACAAAAAACTCCTTGATGGTGCTCTTTCTGATATGCAAGCTATCGCTGGTCAAAAACCAGTTCTTACGTTAGCTCGTAAATCTATCGCTGGTTTCAAAATCCGTGATGGTTGGCCGATTGGTTGTAAAGTTACTTTACGCGGCGAACGCATGTACGAATTCTTAGACCGTTTGATCTCTATCGCGATCCCTCGTATCCGTGACTTCCGTGGTTTCTCTGCGAAATCATTTGACGGTCGTGGTAACTACTCTATGGGTCTTAAAGAACAGATCATGTTCCCTGAGATCGATTTTGATAAGATTGACCGTATTCGTGGTATGGATATTACCATCACTACGACTGCTCGCACCGATGACGAAGGCCGTGCGCTTATGCGTGCATTCGGCTTCCCGTTCAAATAAGAGGTCGATATGGCTAAGAAAGGTATGATTAATCGCGAATTGAAACGCGAAGCTACTGTTGCTAAATACGCTGCAAAACGTGCTGAATTAAAAGCTGTTATTGCAAACGTAAATGCAAGCGACGAAGAGCGTTTCGAAGCGATGATGAAGTTACAAGCATTACCACGTAATGCATCTCCAGTACGTCTTCGTAACCGTTGTGGTTTAACTGGTCGTCCTCATGGTTACTTCCGTAAGTTCGGTTTAAGCCGTAACAAATTACGTGACACAGTAATGCAAGGTGATGTACCGGGCGTTGTTAAGGCAAGCTGGTAAGGAGCACTATAAATGAGTATGCAAGATACCGTTGCCGACATGTTAACACGTGTTCGTAACGCACAAATGGCGAAGAAACAAACTGTTTCTATGCCAAACTCAAAGTTAAAAGTTGCGATTGCTAACGTTCTTCAACAAGAAGGTTATATCGCTGACGTAGCTGTTGCGGATGCTGAAGGCAAACCAACACTTACTTTGACTTTAAAATATTTCGAAGGCAAACCAGTTATTGAAACTGTGAAGCGCGTTAGCCGTCCAGGTTTACGTCAATATCGCGGTAAAGATAACCTTCCAAGCGTTAAGCAAGGTTTAGGTATTGCAATTGTTTCTACAAGCAAAGGCATCATGACTGATCGCGCTGCACGTGCTGCAGGTATCGGTGGTGAAGTTATTGCTTTTGTTTCTTAATAGGTGATTCCTCATGTCTCGTGTGGCTAAAGCCCCAGTAACTGTACCTAACGGTGTAACAGTTACTCAGAACGGCCGGCAGGTCGAAGTGAAAGGCAGCAAAGGTACTTTGTCTTTCAACCTGCATGCGCTGGTCGAGCTAAAACAGGAAGACGGTATTCTAGCTGTTGCTCCTAAAGCTGAATCTAAAGATGCTTGGATGCAAGCTGGTACTGCTCGCGCTGTGCTTAACAACCTTGTTAAAGGTGTTAGCGAAGGTTTCGAACGTAAGTTACAACTTATCGGTGTTGGTTATAAAGCTGCGGTTAAAGGGAATACAGTTCACCTTAACCTAGGTTTCTCTCACCCGATCGATTACAACCTTCCTGAAGGTGTAACTGCTGAAACACCTACAGCTACTGAAATCGTGCTTAAATCTGCTGATAAAGCAGCTTTAGGTCAAGTTGCTGCAGATATCCGTGGTTACCGTCCGCCAGAGCCATATAAAGGTAAAGGTGTTCGTTATTCTGATGAAGTTGTACTTCGTAAAGAAGCTAAGAAGAAATAAGGCGCGAGGTTCTTATGAACGAAAAGAAACAAACCCGTTTGCGTCGTGCGAAAAGCACACGCTTGCACATCCGTGCATTGGGTGCGACTCGTTTGTGTGTAAACCGCACTCCGCGTCACATCTATGCTCAAGTAATCTCAGCAGATGGTGGCAAAGTATTAGCGCAAGCTTCTACTTTAGATGCTACGTTACGTAGTGGTACTACAGGTAACGTTGAAGCAGCTACTAAAGTTGGTGCTTTAATCGCTGAACGTGCTAAAGCAGCTGGCATCACTAAAGTTGCATTTGACCGTTCTGGTTTCAAATATCATGGTCGTATCAAAGCCTTGGCTGATGCTGCTCGTGAAAACGGCTTGGAGTTCTAATCATGGCTAAAGTTGAACAAAACGAAGGTCTTGTTGAAAAGCTGGTTGCCGTTGATCGTGTAGCCAAAGTTGTTAAGGGTGGTCGTATCTTCTCTTTCACAGCATTAACTGTTGTGGGTGATGGTAATGGTCGCGTAGGTTTTGGTCGTGGTAAAGCTCGTGAAGTTCCAGCTGCTATTTCTAAAGCACTTGAAGCTGCTCGTCGCAACATGATTACTGTTGAACTTGTTGATGGTACTGTTCAGCACCCTATCAACGCTCGTCACGGTGCTAGCCGTGTTTACATGCAACCTGCTTCTGAAGGTACTGGTGTAATTGCTGGTGGCGCTATGCGTGCTGTTTTAGAAGCTGTTGGTGTACGTAACGTATTAACTAAATGTTATGGTTCTACTAACGCTGCGAACGTAGTAAACGCGACTTTTAATGGTCTGCGTGATATGACTTCTCCTGAGAAAGTTGCTGCGAAACGTGGTCTTTCAGTAGCACAAATTCAAGGGTAATCAATCATGAAAACGATTAAAGTTACCCAGACTAAATCTGCATCGCATCGCTTGAAAAATCACAAGCTTAGCCTTAAAGGTTTAGGTCTGCGTCGTATTGGTCACACTGTAGAAGTTCAAGATACTCCTTCTAACCGTGGTATGATCAATCAAGTTTACTATATGGTTAGTGTAGAGGAATAAGCCATGACTCTGCGTTTAAATACAATTGCACCTGCAGAAGGTGCTAAGCGTGAAAACCTTCGTTTAGGCCGTGGTATTGGTTCTGGCGTTGGTAAGACTGGTGGCCGTGGTGTCAAAGGTCAAAACTCACGTAAGAGCGGTGGTACTCGTCCAGGTTTCGAGGGTGGTCAAACTGCGTTATATCGTCGTCTACCTAAGTTCGGTTTCACTAGCCAATTGGCTTTGAAAACTGCTGAAGTACGTTTGTCTGAACTTAACAAAGTTGAAGGCGATATCGTTACTCTTGAAACTTTAAAAGCAGCGAACGTTGTACGTAAAGATATGATTCGTGCTCGTATCGTTCTTTCTGGTGAAATCACTCGTGCATTCACTGTTCAAGGTGTTGCATTGACTAAAGGCGCTAAAGCTGCTGTTGAAGCTGCTGGCGGTAAAGTCGAGGAGTAATCGCGAGTGTCTATGTCTCCTAGTTCTACAGGTCATGTTCACATGATGAAAGGTCAACCATTTCACGTGAAATATCGTGAAATTATTCGCCGATTAATGTTTTTAATTGGTGCTTTGGTGGTCTTTCGACTAGGAGCGCATATTCCGCTGCCAGGTATTGATAATGTCGCTTTAGAACGTTTCTTTAATGCAAACCAGGGTACTTTCCTTGGTTTGTTTAATATGTTCTCAGGCGGGGCATTGGAACGAATGTCCATTCTTGCGTTGGGGATCATGCCGTATATTTCTGCATCGATTATCGTGCAGTTAATGTCAACGGTTGTTCCTTCGCTGGAAGCATTGAAAAAAGAAGGCGAGCAGGGCAAGCGTAAGATTAACCAATATACGCGTTACGGCACATTATTCCTTGCAATTGTACAAGGTATTGGTATGTGTGCGGGTCTGATCAGTCAAGGGATTACCTTTACTTCAGGTTTAGCATTCTATATTCCTGCATTAACGTCTTTAGTTGCAGGTACCATGTTCTTAATGTGGTTGGGAGAGCAAATTACCGAACGTGGTGTTGGTAATGGGATCTCTATGATCATCTTTGCAGGTATTGTTGCTGGTTTACCAAGTATGGTTGTGCAATCATTTACCCTTGTGGAAAATGGTCAATCAAGTTTAATTGGTATTGCTATATTTGGCTTATTGTCTTTAGCTGTTTTAGCTGCGATTGTGTTTATTGAAAAAGCACAACGTCGTATACCTGTTAACTATGCTCAAAAGCAGCAAGGTCGCCGAGTATTTACTGCACAGCAGACTCACTTACCATTAAAAATAAATATGGCGGGTGTAATTCCAGCAATTTTCGCAAGTTCGTTATTGCTGTTTCCTGCAAGTTTAGGTCAATGGTTAGGTAGTTCTGATCCTAATGCAGGGATCGTTAAGCGTACACTACAAGATTTGGCATTAGTTTTATCGCCTGGACAACCATTATATTTGGTGCTATTCGGTGCGCTTATTATTTTCTTCTGTTATTTTTATACGGCACTAGTTTTCAGTCCTAAAGAAGTATCAGAAAACTTAAAGCGTAGTGGAGCTTATGTACCTGGTATCCGCCCAGGTGAGCAAACTGCTCGTTATTTAGATCATATTCTTAGTCGTTTAACATTTATCGGTTCGATTTATATCACTGTTGTATGTTTAATGCCGATGGTGCTTCAAAGTTCTTTTGGTATTCCATTCCATTTGGGTGGTACATCGCTGTTGATCGTGGTTGTTGTAGTTATGGACTTTATGGCTCAGCTACAGGCACACCTCACATCGCGCCAATATGATAATCAAACACTAATGAGTAAAACGACTGCTCATCCTAAGGGATAAGCGCACTTAGAGGTTTCATCATGAAAGTTCAAGCTTCTGTAAAGAAAATTTGTGGTAGCTGTAAAGTTATCCGTCGTAATGGGGTAATCCGCGTGATTTGTAGCGCTGAACCTCGTCATAAGCAGCGTCAAGGTTAATCTGATCAAGACCTGTTGATTTCAGTAGGCTAATTAGGTTATTATCCGCCCCTCAAAGATTTTGTGGGGCGGTTGATTATCTCTACTGCCTTTTTGGAGAAAGTGAATGGCTCGTATTGCCGGTGTAAACATTCCGGATAACAAGCATGCTGTTATCTCTCTTACGTATATCTTTGGTATTGGTCGCCATACTGCTAAGCAAATCTTAGCTGCAACTGGTATTGCACCAACTACTAAGATCCGTGAATTAGATGACGCTCAGCTTGATGCGATTCGTGCAGAAGTTGCTAAGGTTCCGACCGAAGGTGACTTACGTCGCGAAATTTCCATGAACATTAAACGTTTAATGGATTTAGGCTGCTACCGCGGTCTTCGTCATCGTCGCAGCTTGCCTGTCCGCGGACAACGCACCAAAACTAACGCACGTACCCGTAAAGGTCCGCGCAAACCTATTAAGAAATAAGATTTCTGGAAGCTAAAAGATGGCTAAAGATACTCGCACACGCAAGAAGGTCACTCGTACCGTCTCTGAAGGTGTTGCACACATTCACGCTTCTTTTAATAACACCATTGTGACTATTACCGATCGTCAAGGTAATGCACTGGCTTGGGCCACTTCAGGTGGACAAGGCTTCCGTGGATCACGTAAATCAACTCCGTTTGCTGCTCAGGTAGCTGCTGAAGTTGCTGGTAAAGCTGCTTTAGATTACGGTTTGAAAAACTTGGACGTCCTTGTTAAAGGTCCTGGTCCAGGTCGTGAATCTGCGGTTCGTGCTTTAGGTGCAGTGGGTTATAAAATTAATAGCATTACCGATGTGACTCCAATTCCTCACAACGGTTGCCGTCCACCTAAAAAACGTCGCGTGTAAGGAGAAACATTCATGGCTCGTTATATTGGTCCAAAATGCAAACTCTCTCGCCGCGAAGGGACAGACCTGCAACTTAAATCAGGCGTTAAACCGTTTGATGTTAAGACAAAAAAACATGCTAAAGCTCCTGGCCAACATGGTGGAGCTCGTGGTGGTAAACAATCAGAGTACTCACTACAATTACGTGAAAAACAAAAAGTACGTCGTATGTACGGTGTTTTAGAACGTCAATTTAGTAACTACTATAAAGAAGCTGCTCGTGTTAAAGGCGCAACAGGTGAAAACTTGTTGAAATTGCTTGAAAGCCGTTTAGATAACGTTGTTTATCGTATGGGCTTTGGTTCTACACGTGCAGAAGCTCGTCAGCTTGTATCTCACCGTTCAATCACTTTAAATGGTCGTCGTGTTAACATCGCGTCAATCCAAGTTAAAGCTGGTGACGTGATTGCAGTACACGAAGGCGCTAAACAACAATTACGTATTAAAAACGCAATTGAATTGGCTGCTCAACGTGGAACTCCTTCTTGGATGGAAGTTGACCATTCTAAATTAGAAGGTACATTCAAATCTGCACCTGATCGTTCTGATTTACCTGCTGAAATCAACGAAAGCTTGATTGTTGAATTGTATTCTAAATAATCCTTGAGGTAGCAATAATGACGCGTACTGCAAACGAGTTTCTAACTCCGCAAGCGATCAAGGTCGAAGCGGCAAGCGGGACCTCGGCAAAAGTGATTCTAGAACCTTTAGAGCGTGGCTTTGGTCATACTC
The DNA here is from genome assembly GCF_056779935.1 of Acinetobacter sp. ANC_7512. Classification (NCBI taxonomy): domain Bacteria; kingdom Pseudomonadati; phylum Pseudomonadota; class Gammaproteobacteria; order Moraxellales; family Moraxellaceae; genus Acinetobacter; species Acinetobacter sp. ANC_7512. Next base: position 67,334 of record NZ_JBWYIX010000013.1, read on the forward strand.
TAGGTAATGCTTTACGTCGCATTCTTTTATCATCTTTACCTGGCGCTGCTGTGGTTGAAGTTGAGATTGAAGGCGTCGAGCACGAGTACAGTACTTTAGAAGGCTTGCAGCAGGACATCGTCGAGCTCTTGCTGAACCTTAAAGGATTGTCTATTAAGCTGTTCGATCAAAATGAAGCATATTTGACATTAGAGAAACAAGGACCTGGCGATGTAACTGCCGCTGATCTTCGTTTACCTCACAATGTCGAAGTGGTTAACCCTGAACATTTGATCGGCACGTTAAGTGCTTCAGGCTCATTGAAAATGCGCTTGAAAGTTGTTCAAGGTCGTGGTTATGAGACTTCTGATTCTCGCTTCCCAGAAGGTGAAACTCGCCCAGTGGGACGTTTACAATTAGATGCGTCTTATAGCCCGATTAAACGTGTTTCTTACACAGTTGAAAATGCTCGTGTAGAACAACGTACAGACCTTGACAAGTTGGTCATTGATCTTGAAACAAACGGGACTGTTGATCCTGAAGAAGCGATCCGTAAAGCGGCAACAATCTTGCAACAACAAATTGCAATCTTTGTTGATCTTCAGAAAGATCAAGCTCCAGTTGCTCAAGAACCTCGTGAAGAAGTTGACCCAATCTTGCTTCGTCCAGTAGATGATCTAGAGCTTACTGTTCGTTCTGCTAACTGTTTGAAAGCAGAAAATATTTACTACATTGGTGATCTTGTTCAACGTACTGAGGTTGAGTTGTTAAAAACTCCTAACTTAGGTAAAAAATCGTTGACTGAGATCAAAGATGTTCTGGCTTCAAAAGGCTTACAACTCGGCATGCGTTTAGAAAACTGGCCACCAGCTAGTTTACGTATGGACGATCGTTTTGCCTATCGTAGTCGTTAATTAAGTAGGACTATCACCATGCGTCATCGTAATAGTGGTGTGAAATTAGGCCGTACAAGCAGTCATCGTAAAGCGATGTTCCAAAACATGGCTAATTCTTTGTTTGAACACGAGTTGATCAAAACAACTGTGCCTAAAGCAAAAGAGTTACGTCGTGTAGCTGAGCCTTTAATCACTTTAGCTAAAGTCGATACAGTAGCAAACCGTCGTTTAGCGTTTGCTCGTACTCGTTCAGCAGCAACTGTTGGTAAATTATTTACCGTTCTTGGCCCTCGTTACAAAGAACGTAACGGCGGTTATCTACGTGTTCTTAAAGCGGGCTTCCGTGCAGGTGATGCTGCACCGATGGCTTACGTTGAGCTAGTAGATCGCGAAGTTAAATAATTTCGTGTAGAACAACGCAAGTTGTTCAAAAAGGTCGGTTGAATAAACCGGCCTTTTTTTGTCTAACAATTGGCATTACTTGACCTCAATTGATATGTTTTTTGCAACTTTTAGTCAAACTTGACATTGTGTATTGTCAAAAATATGTTTTAATAAAAATGTTCTTATAAAAAGGTTAATAAAAGAAATGGATAAGCAAGTCGATATTCTTATTGTTGGTGCTGGTATCTCTGGAATTGGAATTGCAGCACATTTAATTAAAAATAATCCGAACCGTAAATTTGAAATACTCGAACGTCGTAAAAGTTTCGGTGGAACGTGGGATTTGTTTAAATACCCAGGTATTCGCTCCGACTCAGATATGTCTACTTTTGGCTACAATTTTAAGCCATGGCGTAAAGCGAACGTGCTTGCAGATGGCGCTTCGATTAAAGGTTACTTGGGCGAAGTTGTTAGTGAGTACAATATTAAAGAAAAAATTCATTTTGAGCATCGTGTACTTTCTGCGAATTACGATACTTCAATAAAAAAATGGATTGTAGAAATCGAAGATCAAAATCAAAAGAAACAAACTTGGCAAGCTAATTTTGTCTTAGGCTGCACAGGCTATTATAACTATGATCAAGGTTTCCAACCTGATTTTCCAAATCAAGATAAATTTAAAGGTCAATTGATTCATCCACAATTTTGGCCTGAAAATTTAGATTATACCGGCAAGAAAGTAGTTATCATTGGTAGTGGAGCAACTGCAATCACTTTAGTACCAGCAATGGCAAAAGGTGGGGCTGGGCATGTAACAATGTTACAACGTTCACCAACGTATATTGCTTCAATTCCTTCGATTGATTTTGTTTATGACAAAACACGTAAATTTATGACGGAGGACATGGCATATAAGTTCACGCGTGCTCGTAATATCGGAATGCAACGTGCAATTTTTGCTTTGTCAAAAAAACAACCTCAATTGGTTCGCAAGTTACTTCTTAAATCAATTGAAATGCAGTTGAAAGGTAAAGTGGATATGAAGCACTTTACCCCAAGTTACAATCCTTGGGATCAACGTTTATGTGTAGTGCCAGACGGTGATTTATTCAAAATTTTACGTAGTGGTAAAGCAAGTGTTGAAACAGATCATATTGAATCCTTCACTGAAAATGGTATTCAATTGAAATCTGGTAAACACTTAGATGCAGATATCATTGTTTCTGCAACTGGTTTAGAAATTCAAATTATGGGCGGTATCAAAGCGACTGTTGATGGTCAGCCGATCAAGACTAGCGAACATATGCTTTATAATGGTGTGATGGTAAGTGATGTACCAAATATGGCGATGGTTATTGGTTATGTGAACGCGTCATGGACCTTAAAAGTAGATGTCGTTGCTGATTATATTTGCCGTTTATTCAAATATATGGATCAGAACGGTTATGATGAAGTTGTCGCACCAACTGACCATTCTGCAATGCTCGATGAAACAGTTATGGGTGAAATGTCATCAGGTTATATCGCGCGAGCGGCTGATCAACTTCCAAAACAAGGTACTAAGGCACCTTGGATGGCAACGCATAACTATTTAGCTGATCGTAAAGATCTCAAAAATGCGACTTTTAACGATGGTATTTTAAAATTTTCGAAGGCTCCCGCACAGTCTGTAAAAAAGCCTAAATTAGTATCTTAATGAATAGCTATTAAAATAAAAAAGGAAGCGAAAGCTTCCTTTTTCTATTTATAAAGAACGTGATATGAGTTCTTTCATGATTTCATTGGTGCCTGCATATATACGATTTGCACGGTTATCAATATATGCGCGTGCAATAGGGTATTCAAGCATGAAGCCATAGCCACCATGTAACTGCAAGCATTCATCGACGACTTTAGAGAACATATCAGAAATTTTATATTTTGCAGCTGCGGCCGCATCTACACCTAAAGTACCCTCAAGTTGTAATTCCATACAACGATCTAAATAAGAACGACAGAAGTCTATTTCAGTTCGAAGTTCTGCTAGCTTAAAACGTGTATTTTGAAATGCACCAATTGGCTTGCCAAATGCTTTACGATCTTTTGTATATTGTACTGTGTGCGCAAAGGCAGCTTCTGCACCTGCTTGGCAGATAATCGCAACAAGCATACGTTCCCATGCGAGTTCTTTCATAAGCATGATGAAGCCCATGCCTTCCATACCAATTAAATTTTCCTTTGGTACACGAACATTATCAAAGAACAATTCGCAAGTATCTTGTCCTTTCATACCAATTTTATTGAGTGGTTTACCTTTGGTGAATCCTGCTCGTTCAGCTTCGACAATGATAAGCGATAAGTTGGCTGAACCTTTATCACTATTACCTGTCTTGCACACAACAATCGCCATGTCACATAGATAACCATTGGTAATAAAAATTTTAGAACCATTGATGACATATTCATCGCCATCTAAAACTGCAGAAGTTCGTACAGCTTGTAAGTCTGAACCTGTACCAGGCTCCGTCATCGCAATGGCAGTGACAACTTCGCCAGAAGCCATTTTAGGGAGCCATTTTTTCTTCTGCTCTTCGTTGGCAAAATTATTCAGGTAATTCGCAACAATATCCGAATGCAATGAAAAACCAGTTGATGAATCCATTGCATAAGCTTGTTCTTCAATGAGGATCATACTGTAGAGTCGATCTACACCATATCCACCATATTCTTCAGGCATTGTGGTGCACAATAGACCCATTTCACCCGCTTTATTCCATAAGTCACGATCTACATGTTGTTGTTCTTCATATTTTGCAATATTTGGAACGACTTCTTTTTCATAGAATTTTCGGACAGTATCACGAAAGGCTTCATGTTCTGCATTGAATAATTTTCGAGGCAACATATTAGGAATTGGTCGAATTGCGCCTGATTGCATATTTATATTTCCATAAGTGTTATTAGAATAGCCACAACATAAGAGAGCCTGAACATTGGTGCAATGTGTTGAATGCTCAAAACACAAGAATTGCTGATGAATTTGGTCAATTGATATTTTTAAAACACAAAGCTCATGGCTTCAGTTAAAATGGAATGAACACAGATTAGGGGATAAAAATGTACGATGAATTAACGCTTGAAGAGCGTAAAGTTATCTATCGCGCACGTCGTGGTTTAAAAGAAATTGACGTGTATTTTGATCCTTATGTAAAGCAATACTATTTGCAAGCTGAACCAGAAGAGAAAGCAATGTTTGCTGAACTGGTTGAACAAGAAGATCCTGATTTATTGGATTGGTTTATGGAGGTTTCTGAACCACCTCGACCTGAATTGCGCCAATTTATTCAAAAATTAAAAGATTATGTCCATAATCCATGAGCGTTATTCACTGAAACACAGCCTTTATTCAGCTGTGTTTCACGCTTTCTTTATGTTCATCATGAGTATTGCTTTATTAATCAGTATTGAGCTCATTTATGCTTTAAGCAGTATTATATTTATACTGATTATCTGGTGGAGTTTTAGAAAAAAACCACAATTAAGTGAATTACAAAAACTAGACAAAGATTTATGGTCGATTCAAATGACTTCAAATCCAAAAATATACCAAGCAAAACTGACTCGAGTTTTTCATTTTCATTACTTGGTGGTACTCAGTTTTAACGAAAAGAAATTAGATTCTTTGGTGATTTGGAGAGATCAAATAGATGAAAAACAATGGAAAAGCTTGATTACTCATGCAAATTTTGGCTAATTGTTAGACAAAAAGTGCTTTATTTTAAAATTTAAAACATAATAAAAAACAATTATTTAAAAACGTATAGTATGAACAAAAAATGAATTGTTTGACGAAAATGAAAGAAAATCAAATTGTTAGACAAAAATGCGATGAAATCTAAATTTCTAAAGTACATTAAATATACCAACAGCTAATGAGGAATTTCAAAATGAGCGAAATTCATATGTGGTTGTTTCTAGTGGTTGCTGCTGTTATGGCAATTATAATTGGAAGACTAGGAACTGTGCTGAAGGAACGAATTGAACACCACAACAACGAACAAAATAAACTCTCTTGAGTTTACCATTTAATAAGTAGCATGTGCCGAACCGTCGCAATGCTACTTTTTTTTGCCCAAAATTTTAACAATTCAAAAAATAAGTCAATTATTTCAATTCAGATCAATGACAGACTAATTGTTAATGAAGTGCATTGCTGCACTTTTATTCAGCGATTGCATCTGATATTTTAAATCGCAAGGATGACAAAATTATAAAATTGAGGACAGGAAGTATGTCTAAATTAAAGACTCAAGGTCTTTTCACGGCAATTGCGGTTGTAGCAGCTACAACTTTATCTGGATGTTCATACGTAATCAAAACTGGTGCGAATGCATCACTTGCGTTTAGTGAAAAACACATCTTACCGCCAGTACTCTCAATGGGTGATGTGGATATGGTGTGTAATCAGGGCACAGCTTTGACTCCTGTGATTATGGCGACTAAAGATATGGGTGCTGATCCGACCCGTATGGCAGTTCTTTTATATTCAGCTTCAGGGATGTGCGCAGAAAATCGTGCCTTAGATGCAGAATTAAGATACCTAAGAGCATCAAAAGCAGGTCAAGTGACAGAAGCACAAGATGCGCGTATTGAACAAAAGCGTTGGGCTGCTGTTGCTGCCGAACGTCAATATACGGGTTATCAATTGTTTGCGGAGCGTTGGCAGTCTAAATATAAATATAATTTAGGTGACTCATGTCCAACTATGCGTCGTAATCTTGACCAAACAGTATATCTGTTAGGTATGTTAAGTGGCTTACAAGCGATGACCAATGATATTGCTTCTGGTGGTCAAGTGCATGTTCCTAAAGATATCGCAGCAATTGTTGAACGTGGCATGGTCTGCCTCGATAACAACAAGTTCTGGGGCGTACCGAATGCTACTCGAGCAGTGATTTGGACATTATTACCTGGAGCTGATGCAGGCAAACCAGATCCATACCAAACGCTTAAACAATCTATGCAAATTGGTGAGCAAAAAGGAGTACGCTTATCGCATGCCTTGTATGCTGTTGCAGCACAAGCCAGTGGTGACGATGCAAAAATACGTGATGCATTACGTTCTTATGCTGCTTCACGTGCAGAAGAAGTTCCTGTAAATCCAGAGTTTAAGTTATTGGATAATATGGCAGGACAAATGATTCAAGCGATCTCAGACCGTTATTGGACGGAGAATACAGGTGTTCGAACTGAAGCAGATGGAATGTCGAGCTTCTGGGATGATCAAGCGACCAATGAAGCCGATGATCTTTTCGAGAACACATTAGGCGAATAAGGTTTTTTAATTTTGTTCAAAATTAAAAATGGAGTTATTCAAGAAAAAGAGCTTAAAGCTCTTTTTCTTTTAGGAATACGAAAGATGAAAGATACTATCCTGATTCGAAAAATACTGTTTATTGCATGCTGTATCAGTATTGCTGCTAGTTTGCAGATTTTTCAGGAGTATTTTTTCTATTGGCGTCCTGTATTGGATGAAGAAATTTGGCGAGTATGGACAGCCCACTATGTACATGTGGGCTGGATACACTATGCATTGAATATGGTGGGTTTAGCCTGTCTGCCATTCATCTTCCCATATGTCAAAATTAGGTACATGTTGTACTTGTTGATCGCACTCCCGCCATTAGTTAGTTTAAGTTTTTATTATGTTTATCCTCACGTTGAAGCTTATGCAGGTCTATCAGGGGTACTACATGGTATGTATACGGCTTTGGCAGTTTATTTTTTAAAATTTGAAAAAGAACGTAAATTCTCGCTGCTTGTATTAGCTTTAATCACGGGCAAAATTTTGTGGGAAAATATCTTTGGTTCTCTCGATACTGCGCAAATGATTGGTAGCCCAGTATTGGTTGAAGCACATTTAACAGGTGCAATATGGGGGGCATTACTCAGCATGCTCTTTTTAATTTATCAGCATATCTCCGTGAAGGACACACACATCTCTTAATTCCTCTGATGCTTAATTATCACTTATTTTAATGTGTGATCAGATTCAAATCTTTTGCATTTATTTTTTTAAGGTCATATTTGTTTAAAAAAAGAAATACAGTATGGTATAGCCTACTGATTTAGTTGGTTTTTATCTCGCTCTTAGGAGGTGAATTGATGAAAATTGGCATAAATTTAAAAAAAATGGAAAAGTCAGTCATTCTTTTTTAAAAAAAAATCAGTCAGATTCATGTGATAAAAGTGGTAAGGAAATTAGGTAAAGGATTTTGCCTAAGCCCGAATTAGAAAAGATGAGCTGTACAGGCAATGTATAGCAGTATTAAATAATGGAATAACAATGCAAGAGCCTTCTAAAAAGAGATCTGGGTTAGGTCTACTTAGTTATATATGGACTGAGTGGATATCTGCGTTTACGATTTTGCTTCTACTGTTACTGACGCTCATCATCGGGACAGGAGAAATGATTCACGGGCAGATGTTACGTATAGGTGAAAGTCTATACGGTGACGAAAAAATTGGTATGCAGTATTCATTCTTGCGTGCCGAACCTGAAAAGCCAGTCTGTGATCGAAATCCAAATATTGACCTTCTGGTTCAAAACCAAATGCAAGCCAATGCAAAAGATGAATTTGCAGATATTTTTGGCACAACATCTGAAGAAGATGTTCGTGCCTCTGTGTTGGCTGGTCAACAGTTATGTGAAGAAAAATATGCCTTCTACGATAAGTCAATTCAGTATTTAGAAGATAATCCTTCAATACGAACTTACCGAACCATGGAAACAACTTTCTTTGGTATTTTCCAATTTGGTACGGAAAATAAGGCAGTTCTATTGATTATCATGGTGGTACTTGCAGCGATCACTGCAACACTTAAAATCCACCACATTGGTCTACGCGGTCCAAGTTCTGTTTTAGATTATCGGGTTTACGCTGTCGCAATGATACTTGCGAACAGTTTCTTAACCAATTCAGCGATCAGTCAGTATAGATCTGTATTGAACTCTGGTGTTCCGCCAACCAGTGAGATGACAATCATCTATTGGTTATGGATAATCTTGTTCAGTACACTGACATTAATTAGTTTGTACCAATTGTTCCGTGTACCAGAAAATGCGAAGCCAGGTGGTACGATTGGCATGGCATTATTGTCAGTCCCACTTTATGCCTATATGGCGATCACAACAGGATTTAACTTTACCTTTGTGATGGACTATCCAATGGGTCAAGGGATTTATTTAGGGCAGCTGGTTGAGTTCTCTACCATTTTCCTTAATTTATCACTGTTCATTTGGGCAGGTATGCTGCTAAAGCAGACCTTGATTGTTGATAAATTCCTAAACATTTTACGTCCATGGAATCTAGCGCCTGAAACGCTTACCTGGTTAATCTTACTTGCTGCTGCATTACCTACAGCTTATACAGGTGCATCAGGTATTTTTGTAATCGCTGCAGGTGCGATCATTTATAAAGAAGTTTGGAATGCGGGAGGACGCCGTCAATTCGCTTTGGCTACGGCTGCAATGTCAGGTTCGCTTGGTGTGGTACTCCGTCCATGTCTATTAATTGTTGTTGTTGCATCGCTGAACAAAGAAGTGACGACTGACTTGTTATACCAATATGGTATTGGTGTTTTCCTCATCACTTCAACTTTGTTCTTATTGATTTCACTGTTCTTTGCTGAGCAAAAATTCCGTATTGCAGCGCCATCAGTTGCATTCCCGAATTCAGCTAAGGCATTAGTGGCAGTAGTTCCTTATGTGATCGTATTCCTGATTGTGTGGGCATTCTACAAGTATGCGTTAAATACCAACTTGAATGAGTTTACTGCACCAGTCATGATGCCAATCATCTTACTTGTCATGGTGCTTTATGAAAAATTACGTCATGAACCAGCACCGCTCGCACCAGTAGGACATTGGGATACGACATTAAGCCATACTTCGGTTGAACAAGAAGCAGCTAAGGCGCGAGTGTCAGCATCTGAAATTGCAGCGCAAGATAGTCCAGACAATCCTGCGCGTAAAGTGAGTTTCTGGAAGTCAATTCATGTATCTGCAAGTGAAACAGTCGGACATATCGGGGCGCTTGTGATCTTAATGGCATTGTCTGTCAGCGTTGGTGGATACTTAGAGCGTATCGAGTTGATGGAACACTTCCCAACGGATATTGGAAATATCTATATCGTGATTACCTTGATCGTATGTCTCATGGTGTTTGTCGGTATGATTATGGATCCGTTTGGTGCTGTCATCTTAATTTCAGCAACAGTTGCGCCTGTCGCCTACGCTTATGGTATTGATCCTGTTCACTTCTGGATGATTGCTTTAATTGGTTTCGAATTGGGTTATGTATCACCACCAGTTGCACTCAATCACTTGCTCGCAAGGCAGTCGATTGGCGATGAAGAGGTGGCTGCTGCCGATGCAGAAGTGAAAGATAAAACGTTCTACTACAAATACGAACGTTGGATTCTACCTCTGATTGTGATGATTCCAGCAATGTTGATTATCGCCTATGTGCCTTATATCTTTAAGTTATTCGGTTGGTATCAATAATTAAATAAAATAAGCACCTTCGGGTGCTTATTTTTTGATGAATTTACAACAAAGCCAGCTCCATCGAGCTGGCTTTGTTGATTTTTAAAACATCTTAATTTCTTGGGCGCGGCTTAAATTGAATAACACCAATTTCGTCTGCAACCTCAGGCATTTGAGGTTCATCTATATGTGTCGGACGATTTTCAGAATAGTTACATTCAATACATTCGATCCATTCTGAATCACCTGAAGTGAGCATGACAATACGATCCATAGCTTCACATTTCGGACATTTTGCACCTGCAATGAAACGACGTTTGATCGACATAATGACACTCACCTTCAAAAATTAGTAACGTAGTTTAAGCAGTTTTAGTGTCATTCGTCCAACCTTGATGGCGTAATAATGCATCAATTTTAGGCTCACGACCTCTAAATTTAACAAAGGCATCAAGCGCTGTATCTTTACCGCCTACAGCAAGCACTGCTTTGCGGAAAGCAAGCCCAGTCTCTTGGTTGAAGATCCCTTCTTGTTCAAAGCGATCGAATGCATCACTTGCTAAAACTTCAGCCCATTTGTAAGAGTAGTAGCCTGCGGCATAACCCCCTGCGAAAATATGGCTAAAACTATTTTGGAATCGGTTGTATGGTGCTGTAGGGAGAACAGCATATTGTTCACGAATTTCGTTTAAGGATTGTTGAATACCTGTTGCATCTAAAGCAGGAGATTGTTTATGTATATTCAAATCAAACATGGCAAACTCAAGCTGTCGAAGGGTTTGCATGCCTGATTGGAAAAATCTCGCATCCAAAAGAGACTTAAGGAGTTCTTCAGGTAACGGTGTTTTGGTTTCAATGTGTTGGCTGATTAAAGCCAAGCTTTCATTATCCCAAGTCCAGAATTCCATAAACTGACTTGGCAGCTCGACGGCATCCCAAGCGACACCATGTGTGCCTGCTACAGAGATATGATCTACTTCTGTGAGCATATGATGCAGACCATGTCCAAACTCATGGAAAAGAGTAACGACTTCATCATGTGTCAAAAGCGCAGATTGTTGACCAATCGGTGGTGTAAAATTACCGACCATGTAACAAATCGGTTTCTGCATGCCATTGTTGGTTTGCATACGTGAGCGGAATCCGCTCATCCATGCTCCACCACGTTTCCCACTTCTAGCGTACAAGTCAAAATAGAATCCACCTATGACACTGCCTTGATCTTCAAGCTCATAATATCGTGCATCTGGATGCCATACTGGTGCTTCACGTTCAATGACTTGAATACCATATAAACGCTCCACAATTTTAAATAAACCTTGAACGACGACAGGGGTAGGGAAGTATGGCTTAAGTGCTTCCTGAGACAGATTAAACTGTTGAACTCTGAGTTTTTCCGAGAAATACGTCGTGTCCCAAGGTTGTAGTTCATCTACACCATGAGATTGAGCAATTGCTTTTAATGCCTCAATTTCTTGTAGGGCAGGTTTACGAGCATGTTCTGCCAACTCAATCAGGAATTGATCTACAGCTTCAACACTTGGTGCCATCTTACTTGCCAGTGAATATGCTGCATAATGATCAAAACCTAAAAGTTGGGCCATTTCTTGGCGCAATTTGAGAATTTCTTCCATCACCGCAGTATTGTCATATTCAGGGTGATCTGACTGATCCGACGCTCGCGTGGTATATGCTTTATATAAGGATTCGCGAAGCTCTCGATTATCTGCGTAAGTCATGATCGCAAGATAAGAAGGGAAATCCAATGTCGCCACGGCTTGATCGAGTTCACGTTGTTGACCGTATTGCTTTAGCAGTTCGATACTGCTCGCAGGTAAACCAGCAAGTTCATCTTCAGTTAATGGTTTGAAATATGATTGTGTGGCATCAAGAACGTGGTTAGAAAAATCTGAAGAAAGCTGCGATAAACGAGCTGATATTTCTGCGTAGCGTTTTTTTGCATCGCCTTCTAGAGCCACGCCTGAGAGTTTAAAGTCTCTAAGTGCAAGTTTAATCGCACTCTGTTGAGCTTCTGGTAAATCCGAAAAAATAGGTGCATCATGCACATGTTGGTAGGTTTGATAGAGCGCAGTATGTTGCCCTAATTGTGTGTAGTATTCACTTAAGCTAGGTAAAAGAGACTGATAAATCTCGCGGGTTTCAGGATTGTTCATCACAGCATTTAAGTGAGACAAAATACCCCAAGATTCGCTCATTTGGTTTTCTAATTGATCGATTTGATCGAGCACATTTAATTGTAATTGTACCGTGTCTGGGACTTTCTCGAGTTGGTTTATAAAGTGTTGACCATTTTGAATCGCTTGTTCAATCTGTGCTTTAAGTTGATCAAGTGTAATTTGAGAAAAATCGGGTACAGGCAAAGTTGCCTTTTCTAAAGTCATTCAAGGACCTAATTGATTCATTTACTTCATTTAGATGTAGGGGTTTATGGACTTTAAATCAAGTGATACATTCAATTATTTACGTAAGTGCTAAATAAAGAATCGGTGCACTTGATTATAAATTAAAAAAATAAAGCTTAAAAAAAAGAGCGCCGTAGCGCTCTTTAAAGATTTAGTCTAATTTAGCTTTCGCATTCGACTTTTTCTTTTTTACTTTAGCTTTCTTTTTCGCTTTGTCTTTTACTTTTCCATCAGATTTTTTGTCTGATTTTTTAGTATAAGAGCTTGGTTTTGCCTTGGACTTTTTCTTACGAACAGGGCGTTCACCGCTTTCATCTTTATCTTTTAGGGGTTCGACAGGCTCATTCAACATGCGATTTAACGCTTCTTGCTTGGTGACCGGTTTTTCCTTCACGACACGTGGTGCTCGACTACGAATAGCGCGACCTGCATGGCTGAGTTGTTGAATCAATTCAAAATCAATCTTACGTTCTTCTAAATTGACACCTGCAACCTTGATGCGTACTTCATCACCCAAACCGAAGGTCTGACCACGATTTTGCCCAACTAAACTTTGACTCGCTTGATCGAAGACAAAGAAGTCATCGCCAAGCTGGCTTACATGGACCATACCATCGACATATAAATCTTTTAAAGTGACAAATAGACCAAACTCAGCCGTAGCAGTAATGACGCCAACAAACTCTTCACCAAGATGCTGTTGCATATAATGGCATTTTAACCAAGTGGTCACTGAGCGAGAAGCTTCATCAGCTCGACGTTCTGTTGCCGAGAAATGATTACCGGCTTCTTCTAGTGCGCCACCTGAGACTGGTGCAGGTTTATTTTTGAGGTGTGCTTTGATAGCACGATGTAATAATAAATCTGGATAACGACGAATTGGAGAGGTGAAATGAGTGTATGCCTCATACGCCAAACCATAGTGACCAGCGTTATTTGGCCCATAATAAGCTTGCATCATGGAGCGAAGAAGCACAGCATGAATACTTGGCGCATCAATACGGTCTTTAGTGGCTTCAATGACCGCTTGATAGTCCGCTTGTGTAGGTTGATCAGGGAATTTCAAACCTAATAACTTAACAAAGTCGCGAACTTTTTGAATGCGTGAGAATTCAGGTGGCTCATGCACACGATACAACATTGGAATTTCGTGTTTTAAAGCAAATTCAGCAGCAGCGACATTGGCTAACAACATACATTCTTCAATGAGTTTATGAGCATCGTTACGTGATCTTGGTAGAATTTCTTTAATTCCACCAAGTTCATCAAAGGTCATGTACGTTTCAACGGTTTCAAATTCCATTGCATGGCGTTCTGCACGTAAACCTTTTAATACTTGGTAAAGTTGGAATAATGTATTCAGTGATTTACGCACTGTACGATCTTCAGGTACAGCTTGACTATCACCTTCAAAATATTTTGCAACTTGGTCATAGGTGAGTCGTGCTTTAGAGTGCATCACCGACGGATAGAATTCAAATTTTGTGACTTTACCTGCGCGACTTAAATTCAAATCACAGACCATACATAGACGATCGACATTTGGATTGAGTGAGCATAAGCCATTTGAAAGTGCTTCAGGCAACATCGGTAAGACAAAGTGAGGGAAGTACACAGACGTACCGCGTTCTTGTGCTTCATCATCTAAAGGTTTACCAATACGAACATAATGACTGACATCTGCAATCGCCACCACGACGCGATAGCCGCCACCAGGACGTTTTTCTGCATAGACAGCATCGTCGAAGTCACGCGCATCTTCACCGTCTATTGTGACTAAGGGTAAATCTCTTAAATCAATGCGTCCTTGACGATCTCGTGCTGTCGGTTCTTTAAAACTTTCAGCTTCTTGAACTACTTCTTCTGGAAATTCGTAAGGTAAACCATATTCTAAAATGGTTTGAGGAATAATAATTTCAGTATCAGATTTGTCGGCCATAGATTGAATAATATGACCTGTAGCAAACTCTTCACGATTTGGAAAATCATCAATTTCAACTCGAAGAGAATCACCAACTTTAGCTTTCGCATGCGCAATGAGTTCTTTTTCTAAGGTAATCGGTTGATGCGCATTTGGATTTGCTGGTTGAATGAAGTATTCACCTTCATATTCTGCGAGTTTCCCAATGATTTGTTTGACGCGTCGTTGGGTAATTTCAGTAATGAAACCCCATGGTTTACCTTTACGGTCAACAGAGGTCTGTTGAACTTTAACTCGGTCACCATGGAAGACTTGACGTAATTCACGCTCAGGTAACAAATATTCTTCTTTCTTACCATCTATACTCGCAACCCCTAAACCTTTGCTATTGATATAGATGGTCGCATCATGAACAGGTTGATCTGCCATAAGCTGGAACTTATAACCTTCTTTCGTCAATTGACCATCGCGAACCATCGCACTTAAACGGTGACTAAGTGCTTCAATACTTTTTTGATCCGCAATTTCGAAGTGTTCCACAAGGTCTGCATGAGACAATGCTTTTTTCTTATTCTCAATCGTTTCTAGAATAAGAACACGGCTTGGAATAGGATTATCGTAACGTTCAGCTTCCGCTTTGGCTTCAGGGTCGACCCAATTTTTCATAATGTCTTTGGCTTCATATCAGAAGATAAGTTTAGCATAAGACATGATAAGAAATACTGCACGTAAATGATTGCAATAAAGTGTTTTTAGTTCATAAATTATAAAAGAGATGCAGAATAGACAGTATTAAAGTGAAATTAATGCAGATTAAAGGTAAAAAACCTGAAAATTGTTTAAAAAATATATGATTGAACAAAAAACATAGAATTTTTTAAATTCTCACTTGAAGAGTAGGGACGAAGTTTGTATTATGGCGTCTCGTTACGGTGAGGTGGATGAGTGGCTGAAATCACTTCCCTGCTAAGGAAGCATACCTATTACTGGTATCGAGGGTTCGAATCCCTCTCTCACCGCCAACGATAAACTTGAAATGCGCTCATAGCTCAGCTGGATAGAGCACTTGGCTACGAACTAAGGGGTCGGGAGTTCGAATCTCTCTGAGCGCACCAATCAAGTTAATCGATGTAACGAAGTCGTAAGACACTCAAGTACGCGCTCATAGCTCAGCTGGATAGAGCACTTGGCTACGAACTAAGGGGTCGGGAGTTCGAATCTCTCTGAGCGCACCAACTTGATCATCTATAAGATGTAAAAAAGAGAAGAAACCGCTTAATTGCGGTTTTTTTGTTTCTAGAATGAGGTGATGCTATAAATCATCATATTTTATTAGCTACTTAAGATAGAAATAAATTTTAAAATTTCTACACATATTATTTTTAATTAATAGATATTAGCTCTTATAAAAACATCATCAATCCAACTCAGGATTGTTTGGAATTTGGATTGATCTTGTTGACCATCTCTTAAATTGTTGATTATCTAGCCATAATTTACATTTACGTATAAATACTGTTCGCTTGATTTAAATTTTATTAAAAAGTACTTAACAAATAATAATATTCATATATAATGCACTCCATCAAGACGTCGCGCTCATAGCTCAGCTGGATAGAGCACTTGGCTACGAACTAAGGGGTCGGGAGTTCGAATCTCTCTGAGCGCACCAACTTGATCATCTATAAGATGTAAAAAAGAGAAGAAACCGCTTATTTGCGGTTTTTTTGTGTCTATTTTTTTATCTTATTTCTTCTGCTCTTCGTTTTTGACTTTCAATGCAAAGACGACATTCGCCCCAACTGTAGGGAGCACATCATGATAAGGCAAGCTCCGTGCTGCACGAATCAGGAACGGTGCTTTTTCATCTATTTTTCCAGCATTCGTCATTTTCAATAAAGTACCTTGTTGAAACTTATCAAATTGCATTTTTCCTTTAATGTATTTCAGATCACCGCCTTGAGCATAAAAACTATTCTGATTCGAATGAGGAAAGCTAAAATTTAGTTTAAATCGGAATGGAATTTGAATAACTCCTAACCCGAGTTCAACTTTAAAATCTGCCAATTGTGTTTGGTCTTTTAGGGTTTCGATATCAATAGATTTGAGTTGGCGGGGAAACAGCTTTTTATAATGTACAGGCTGTGTCCATTTTTGTAATTGTTGCACTGGTTGGGAATAATACTGATACGTCGTCACAAAACGCATTGATTCTGCACCGTGTTGATAAGGCAAGGTTGTCGGTGTATGGACAAAACTTACAGGGTGTCCGGTGATACGACTGATTTGTGCGATTTTGGCCAATTGATTTGTCGTTAATTGGTCGGATGGAAATTGCCCTGGTTTGAGCGCACTCGAAGAAGGCGCTGTTAATTTTTTTCGAATTGATTCAAGTAAAAATGCATGTGTACCACTTGGAATTCCCATTTTTGCTTCAGGCACTGCATTCAGAACTTTGCTAAATAGAAAACCTTTAGGTTGGTTTAAATCTCCCCATTGCGTTAGGGTTAGAAGGGTATGATTCTGATCCAATTTGAACCATTCAAATTTGCCTAGACCATAAGGAACAGGTGCATCCACAATCAAGCTCGAAATACTGTTGGCTTCAATATGATGCTGAAACACTATGGTCTCATTAAAGTTGAGCACT
Source organism: Acinetobacter sp. ANC_7512 (assembly GCF_056779935.1). Classification (NCBI taxonomy): domain Bacteria; kingdom Pseudomonadati; phylum Pseudomonadota; class Gammaproteobacteria; order Moraxellales; family Moraxellaceae; genus Acinetobacter; species Acinetobacter sp. ANC_7512. The sequence goes on from NZ_JBWYIX010000013.1 coordinate 84,114, forward strand.
GGTATCGGTGTTGGAATGGAAATTTTATATTGAACCTGAGTGATATTTTTTTCTTGATCTAATATTTTAGCTGATTTCAATGTCGGGAATAATCCAACAAAATTTTCAAACTGTGAAAGCGTTTTGGCGACCTTTTCTTCATTAACAGGCAATACGATGGCAGATGATGTGAACTTCACATTTGGATTGGGTTGTTTTTTGCGTGTCGGAATAGATGTTTGGGTATTTGTGTGCGCATAGATGAGAATCTGATCTTTTGCGATGCTGGCGAGTTCGGTACTATTATTTTGAAATGGTTTTAACGCACTGGGTATATTTTCTTTCCATTCAATAATCGCACTGTACGACAAGCTAGGTACAAAAATAAGGCTTAAGCACAATGCTCGATAGTTAAAGTATTTCATTTTCATCCTGAACTATGAATTTAGACTTTTTATTTTGTGTCATTTTAAATCGTGTGATGCTTTCATCAATAGTGCGATGATGTAATCAACAGTATTCATTAAAACGACAATTCGATTTCAGGTAAAGTGGTGTAATATCTTTGCTTAAGAAAATCGATTGTTGAATCCCCTATGTCTGATACTCAACCAGTTTTATCTGTCCGTTACTTCTTAAATTTACAAGAGTCTCAGGATGGTTTTGCATTAGCTACTTTTGGCAAAAAACAATTTACGCGTTTTTTAACGCCACTTGTCAGTATTGCGATCGTGATTTGGGGGCTTTATCTTGGATTAGAGGGAGTAGGGCGCTATTACGTGGCTTTAGGCACGTTCTTTATCTTGTTACAAATCGTTATGCGTTACTGGTTCTTACCTATGATGTTCAAGCGTCAGTTTGAAAAATATCAATTTGGTAAGACTGAACAAGGTATCGATTTGTTTCAAAACTCTGCCGAGCTTTTTTCAAGTGGTCGTCCTAAACAAGCATTTGCCTACAGTGAAGTACAAAAATTTGTAGTGGGTAAATTGACCTATATGCTTGAACTTAAAAATCATACAGTGGTCATTATTCCAAAACGTGCATTTGAGTCTGATGTAGACAGAACACTGTTTGAAAATACATTCCAAAAACGTTAAGTTTTGATGAGTTCATTACTCAAACTATAAATAAGAGAGATTTTCATGAGTGCAGTTCCATCAAAAATTGTATGTGTCGGTCGCAGTTATGCTGCGCATGCTCAAGAATTAGGTAATGCGATTCCTGATCAACCTGTCTTATTTATCAAGCCGCCGAGTAGCTTGGTGTCCTTAGCAGAAGGGATTGATTGGAATCGTGCATTGGGACAGTGTCATCATGAATGTGAACTTTCATTACGAATAGATCGACCGCTCAAAAACGTTACGGATCCTCAAGAGGCATTAGCAGCAGTAGGTGCAGTCACCCTTGGTTTGGATTTGACTTTAAGAGATCAACAAGATCAGCTTAAAAAGAAAGGACAACCTTGGGAACGTGCGAAAGCATTTGATGGATCTTGTATTTTGGCAGATTGGATTTCGCTTGATCAGGTTCCAGCATTAGATCAAGTCCAGTTTAAGCTCGAAATTAATGATGAACTTAGACAACATGGTGATACGGGGTTACTGATTTTTAAATTAGGAGCGCTTTTGGCAGAAATCAGTCAAAACTTTAGCTTAATGTCTGGTGATGTTGTCATGACGGGTACGCCTGCAGGTGTGGGACCATTAGAGTCGGGTGATCAGCTCAAAATGACTTTGACTGGCTTAAATGAAGATTTTGTGTGGACTACGCAAGTGCATTAATGATGCATCAGGCTTAATTAAAAAGGATGATGGTTCATCCTTTTTTTTATGGCTAGAGATTGTCTGAATTGATGTTTTTACGAAACTGTTGGGGCGTGATGTGCATCCAGCGTTTAAACATATTGATAAAGGCTGAGGCGTTGGCATAGCCCAAATCTAGGGCAATATGTTCAACAGTTTTATTTTCAGACAATAAGCTTAATGCTTGTGTAATTTTAAAGCGTTGACGCCATTCATTGAGCGACATCGAAATTTCAGCTTCACATAAGCGCGATAAAGTGCGCTCACTCATATTTACCATTTGAGCATAATTTCTCAGTGGACGCTGATCACTGAGATGCTCATGGATGTAGGTAAATATTGTTTGTAATGCAGGATGATCAGAATGGGGTAAGTAGCTTTTGAGCAGGGGTGAACTTTTTAATTGATCCAGTAAAACCATTAAAAGTCGTTGATATTCGGGTTGATCATGTTTGAAATATGTTTTTCTGAGTTCATTGAGTAGCGCCGTCACTAAGGGGGAGCTCAGTAAAATACCTGCTTGTTTGGGCAGTGCATCACACAGGCTTTCATGCACGTATAAGGTGGCATGAGAAACAGCTGTGAGATTAATACTGCTGTGATGCAGATGCGGCGGTAGCCAAATTCCGTAGGGCGGAGGTGTTAAATATTGATTTTGGTCAATATGAACTTCCATTACGCCATCAAATGCATAGATAAATTCGCCCCATGCATGACCGTGTTTAGGATATTCCGAATGGGCTGGATCATTGCGGAATGTTAGCCAAAGATTCTCTTGGATATGATCATAATTATCTAACTGAACGAATGGTTCTTGTGGATGGCGTTTTGGCATATTAAATTGCCTGAATAAATGTATTTGTTGTCTGTTTTGAATTATATATTCTAATTCAGTCAGCAGTATAGTGAGGACTTGTTTGTGTGAAGAGTGCCACTCATGGGTGAGCGAAGAGGTCTTGACCTTCAGGCGTCAAGCTTAATGATCGTATTGTGTTTAGTCTGGGGGTTACAGCAAATTGTCTTGAAACTTGCAGCTACTGATATTAGTCCTCTGATGCAAATCGCATTGCGCTGTGGTTTGGCAACCTTGCTTGTCGTTCCATTATTGTATCGACAACGAGTGCAACAACTGTTCCATTACCGTTATGTTGTTCCTGGAATTTGGTTAGCCTTTTTATTTTCTGCAGAATTTTATTTGGTTGCTGAGGCACTCAGGTACACCAGTGCTGCGCACACTGTTGTTCTGCTCTATACCGCGCCTATTTTTGTGGCTTTAGGCTTACATTGGAAAGTCAAAGCTGAAAAATTGAATCACTTGCAGTGGTTTGGAATTTGGGTCGCATTTTTTGGCATCGCTTATACTTTTTTAGTGCGTGATCAAGCTCAAAGTCAACTCAACCATATTTTATGGGGAGATTTTCTTGCTGTAATGGCAGGGATGATGTGGGCATTGACTACGATTTCTTTAAAATTTTCAACGCTTTCTGAGGCGCCGCCCACTCAAACATTATTTTATCAATTGCTTGGGGGCTTTATTTTTTTATTACCCTTAGCTTTTTGGACTGGACAAGCAGATGTACGCTGGTCACAACTGACGTTTCTGAGCTTAACATTTCATGCGGTTGTCATGTCTTTTTTAAGTTTGCTGCTATGGTTTTGGTTGTTACGAACTTATTTAGCAAATGGCTTAGGTGTGTTTTCGTTTTTGACCCCCATGTTCGGCATGTTGTTTGGTGTATGGCTGTTAGATGAGGAGGTCGAAACGAGTTTCTTGGTCGGTTCTAGTATGGTTCTTGCAGGGATTATGATTGTATCTTTGCACCGCTATTTGAGAATTTATTTTGATCGAATCAGCGCAAGAATTGGAGCACTCTATTGAATCAGTACACATGGCTGGGATTAAGCTCGATTTTGATTTGGGCCTCGTTGGTTGCGGTGGTGAAACTTGTAACTGAATCATTAAGCCCGGTACAGGCGGTGGCACTGATCTATAGTTTTAGTGCATTGTTCATGTTATGGAAAAATGGTTTTCCCAAGCTTTCACTCATGCCTAAAAAATACCTATTGGGCTGTGGTGCTCTTTTTGTGGGCTATGAAATCCTATTTTTAATTTCGATTGCTTTTTCAACACATCGAGAACAGGTATTAATTATTGCAATGATTAATTATCTTTGGCCTCCTTTGCTGATTGTATTTTCGATTCTTGCAAGGCAATTGAGCGCGAATATTTGGGTGATTGCTGGCTTTGCATATGCCATTCTTGGGTTAATGATGGTTGTTAATCCAGATATTCTCGAGCCGAAACGCATATTGGTGGCCGTGCTTGAAAATCCATTGGCGTACTCATTTGCTTTCATTGGCGCCGTGCTATGGCCTTTGTACAGTATATTTACCAAGAAATATGCAGAAGGTCATAATGCTGTTCCATTTCTTTTTCTAATGACTGCAGTTGGGTTGTGGGCTGTACATTTTGTGATGCGAGAACCCTTTGTTGAGCTGAATTTGATGACATGGCTGATGGTTGTAGTCATTGGCAGCTTAATGGGCTTGGCTTACAGCAATTGGAACCAAAGCATGCAATATGGACATCTCAAAATTTTAATTTTGGCAACGTATTTTATGCCCATTTTTTCAAGTCTGATGTCGATGCTGATTCTAGATGTGCAACCTCTAATGAGCTTTTGGATCGGTTGTGTCTTAGTGACCTTAGGCGCACTTATTTGTTGGCAATCTACACGTCCATATAATCCGTCTACGAAATAAGAAAAGACCTATAGAGGTTTTTTCTTATTGCAAGAGTTTATTTTTCTTCAAGTATGGTCGATAGCGGTACGGAGAGCTTTGCAGCCAGATAATCATCAGCTTCAATCAGTGCAGGACCAATACGGTTCATCCATACATCATCTTCATGAATTTTTCCGATATCATTTTTATCAGGCAGCGTATAAGGCAATGATTTATAAAATGACCAAAAATCAAGATGATCTAAATTTCTAACCAAAACATATTCATTATTATCTGTACGTTTAATAATATTCTGCTGTTCTAATAGATTAACATATTTAGGCCAGCGGCCAATTTCACCGCGTCCTAAAATATCAAGTGCCTCCAGATCGGTTACGGTTTTACCTTGTTTTTGTTTTTTATAGAATAACTCAAGTATATCTAGAAGCATGAGAATTGGATGGCGCGTTTGGGTCTTACCTGTATGAAATGCTGTGAGGGCATAACTTATCTCAACACCAAGCAGTACGATGTTCCAAGAGAGATAAATCCACAACAGGAAAATTGGAACTGCTGCAAAAGCACCGTAAACCAACTGATAACTGGTAAAGTTAGTCATCACGAAGCCGAATAAATTTTTCAGTAACTCGAAGGTAACAGCACTAAAAATCGCAGCAATCATGGCTGCTTTTATTGGAACAGAGCGGTTTGGAATCGTCCAATACAAGGCAAAAAAACCAAATGCGGTGAGTGCAAATGAGATGACCCATAAAATAAAAGTGCCATTCAATTCATAACCTGCAAAATTATTGCTTAGGATGTTCATAGACGCTAAAGTCGATGAAATCACAAAAGCCGAACCCAGCAGGATTGGTCCCAGTGAAATGATGGTCCAATAGCGCATAAAACCAATAATGCCATTACGCGTTTCTGTCACACGCCAAATACGATTGAATGCTGTCTCAATGCTAGTGAGCATCATTACTGTGGTAAAGAATAAAAACAGCACACCAATAATGGTTAAGTTGCTCGAATTGTCAGTAAATGCATTCAATGCTTTATCAAACGCGATACTGGTTTTAGGCAGAAAATTACTGTAGATCAATTGTTGTAATTGTTGCCGAGCAGGTTCTAATGCTTTAATCGATGAAATGATAACCAAGAATACGGTCAACATCGGCACGACAGCGAAAAGTGTGGTGTAAGTTAAAGAGCCTGCTTGCTCACGACAATTGTTAGCTTCAAAGCGTCGTAGTACAAACAAAATAAACTGAAACCATGTTTTATTGTAGAAAGGTAACTTTTTTAAGATTTCCGCCATAAATAATGAGTCTCGAGTATTTTTTAGTTAAAATTCTGTACGTTCGTTGCACAGCTTAACCAAATTTTAAAAAAAATACCGTATAGTTTTCTTTTTTCATTGGATGATCTTTTTATGCAAGCATATGTTCTAGTTTTGTATTACAGCAAATATGGTTCAACCAAGGAAATGGCACATTTAATTGCTCAAGGAATTGAATCTACTGGAATGCTTGCGAAAATTAGAACAGTTCCACAGTTGGCAACAGTGGTGACCGAAGCAGCACCAAGTATTCCAGAGGAGGGCGATATTTATGCGACTTTGGATGATCTTCAACATTGTTCGGGACTTGCATTAGGATCACCAACTCGATTTGGCAATATGGCATCAGAAATGAAATATTTTTGGGATCAAACAACGAGTTTATGGCTCAATGGTGCATTGCATAATAAACCTGCTTGTGTATTTGGTTCATCGGGCTCTATGCACGGCGGGCAGGAAAGTACATTACTGACTATGTTGCCACCTTTGTTTCATCATGGAATGTTGATTTTGGGTTTAACCAATGCCAACCCAGCTTTATCGAATACAAAATCAGGTGGGACACCCTATGGTGCTACACATGTCAGTGGTCCTAGACACGATCAATCTCTAAGCCAAGATGAAAAATCACTGTGTATCGAGCAAGGGAAACGATTAGGTGAAGTGGCGTTGCAAATGTTAAAGAAATAATTTAAAAGATTATTTTATCAGGCATAAAAAAAGTGAGCTTCTCGCTCACTTTTATTTTGAAATATGTTTTTGTTCAAACCGGTGTTTGCACTTTTTGCATTGGTAATCGAGGAAAACATTCTTATCGACGATTTCTCCCGCTTTTTTTCCAAAACGATGACCTAAAAAGCCACCAGTCACACCCACACTGATTGCACCAACAAAAGTGCCAATTGTGCCACCCATGATTACACCTAAAGGCCCCGCAACAGCACCAATGGAAGCACCAATAGAAGCACCTGATGCAGCACCACCCACAGTACCCGCAGTTGTACCCGCTGCGGAAAGAAGAACACCACCTGTTTTTTGCAGTAATTGTTCATGGTTGCGTTTTTCAATATCAGTTGAACCGCATTTTGGGCAGTGTATTTCTAAGTTTTCAGTCATTTAGGATTGCTCTAATCTATACATCCATTTATTTAAAAGATTCTAGCATTGCGCTTAAAGTTGCAACATGGCCGAATGTAGAAAAACTGTAATGCCAGATAAAATAAAAAATTGATTTGAAAATAGATTAATTTAATTTTTAAGGATAAAACCATATTCTATGAGCAGGATGGCTTAGATCTTGAACTGAATAACTAAGCGCAAATAGTGATTTAATTTTTTTCGAAGTTTGGCTTATTTTTTTATTCCAATCAAAAAAATTACCAAGACAATGAAAAAATTATTTGTACTAAGCACCATTGTGACATTGAGTTTTAGCCTTATTGCATGCTCAAAAGAAAAGCCTACTGAGCTTAAGGGGCAAGATGAATCAAAAGAAAAGTTAACAACCTTGAATATTGGCTATCAAAAAGCGGCGCTTAAATTCATCGTTGCAAAACAAAATAAAACTTTTGAGCAGGCATTCCCTGGTGTGAAAATTCAATGGAAAGAATTCCCGGCAGGTCCTCAAACACTAGAAGCATTAAATGTCGGTGCTATTGATGTGGGGTATACAGGGGATACACCTGTAATTTTCGCACTTTCTGCAGGTAAACCAATTCAATATTTAGCTTATGAAAATGGATCTAAAAACTCACATAGCTTGCTCTTACCCAAAGACAGTACGATTCAAAGCTTAAAGGATCTAAAAGGTAAGCGCATTGGTGTTACACAAGGTTCAAGTGCGCATTACTTTCTCTCACAAATATTAGATCAAGCTCAATTGAGCTGGTCTGATATTCAACCCGTCTGGTTAACGCCTGCAGATGCCCGAGCTGCTATTGATAAAAAATCACTCGATGCTTGGGCGATTTGGGATCCTTATGCAAGTGCTGCTTCGCTTAAAGGTGATACACGTGTTCTTATTGATTCAAAAGCTTTGCCATTAGCGTATAGCTTCTATTTGTCTTCTCCAAAATTTTTAAAACAACATGCGGTTGAAGCCCAAAGATTTGTGCAAACATTAAATCAAGTAGATGATTGGATCAATCAACACCCAGATCAAGCCGCAAAAATTTTGGCGCAAAGTACAAGCTTGGACGAAAATATTACCAAACTGGTTTTAGAAAAAAGAAATATTCCTGCTTATGCCAAACTGGTCGATACAGATACAGTCACGGCGCAACAAAAAATTGCAGATTTGTTTTATCAACTTAAACTCATTCCGAATGCGGTGTCTTTAAAAGATCATGTGTGGACTGGGCAAGAGTAAGTGATTGAACGCGAATCATATTTTTATAGACGCATAAGTATCCAATTTAAATGATTTCAAAAGCATTCATCTTTCAGTCATTAATACAATGAAGTATTAGAAAGATGAGTGCATCATGAATCAACCATTACAACAAAGCTTAACAGCACTTCCTATTCTGAATTTAAGTCAATTTGATCAATCATCAACGCAAGCAGATTTTCTGCAACGACTTGCACATATCGCCAAGGATATTGGTTTTTTTTATTTGACAGGTCATGGCATTTCAGCTGAAAAAATTTTGGAGATTCAGCGTATTACTCGACAGTTTTTTTCGCTGCCACAAGAACAAAAAGATGAAATCGCTATGATTCATTCCCCGCATTTTCGAGGGTATAGTCGAGTAAATGCCGAAGTTACACGTCTGCAACCTGATTTTAGAGAACAAATAGACATTGGTTTTGAGCTGGCAGCATTAGAACCTGAAACTGGACCGACATGGAGACGTTTACAGGGACCAAATCAGTGGCCTTCGAATTGGCCTGATTTTCAACGCGTAGTCACCGCATGGCAACGAGATCTCAGACAAGTTGCAATTAAATTATTAAAAGCCTTGTTGCTTTCATTGGGGCAGCAGGACACAGCACTTGATCAATTGATTACAGGCAGTCCACATGAACTACTCAAGCTGATTCATTATCCCCCAATTGATCAAATGAATCATCAGGGTGTAGGCCCTCATAAAGACTCCAATATTTTAACTTTACTTTTACAAGACCAGATCGGAGGACTTCAGGTCTTAAGTCAAGGCAAATGGATTGACGTACCATTTGTTGAACACGCATTTGTCGTCAATATCGGTGAGGTTTTAGAGCTTGCCACAAATGGATATTTGATTGCGAATCAACATCGAGTCATATCTCCAACCAATGCAGAACGGTACTCGGTTGCTTATTTTCTTTCTCCAAATTTATTTGCTGGTGAAATTCCGCTTTTAAATCTTGCAAATGATTTAAAAGCACTTGCACAAGGACCAGAGACAGATCCACTGAATCCTTTACTGAGAAATGTGGGAGAAAACTGTATCAAAGGTCGACTTAGATCTCATTTAGACGTTACTGAAAAATATTATCCAGCGCAATTTAAACAACTCAAACAATCAACAACAATATCGAGTAAATCATGAAGTCAAAATACGCCCAATTTTTATTTATTATTTTTGCAATTCTCATTATCAGTGCATGTAGTGCTCAACCTGAACCTCAAAAAACAAAGCAAACACAACAAACAATCGTGATTGGATCACATGGATCGGATGTTGATATTTGGAGACATATCGCGGATTCTGATCAGGCGAAAGCAGCAAATGTTGACATTGAGGTGAAAGAAATTAATGACGGTGTGGTTTTGAATCAAGCTTTGCTCGATGGTGAAATTGATGTAAATGCATTTCAATCTTGGGCGTATTTCAAAGAATTTAATGACTTGAATCATCATAAGCTTGCTGTCTTGGCGACCACTTATTTAGAGCCTATGGGTTTATATTCTCAAAACTACAAGTCACTAACTGCTTTGCCTGATCGGGCCTTAATTGCAATTCCAAATGATGTGGCGAATACAGCACGTGCATTAAGACTATTAGAACGTGCTCAGTTGATTCAACTTAAGCCAGATTTTAATACGATTTCTGGAACTCTTGAAAGTATCCAGTCAAATCCGAAATCACTCCAATTTAAATTGGTCAAAGGTGCGCAACTCCCACGTGTCTTGTCTGAGGTGGATTTAGCTGCAATTGGAAATACTATTGCTCTAGAAAGTGGACTAAATGTAATAACAAATGCGATATTTAAAGAAGAGGTTACTGATAAAGCTTTAGAAAATGTCAATATACTGGCAGTGCGTAAAGATCGATTGAATGATCCACAATTTCAAAAACTTTCAAATCTTTACCATCAGCCTTACGTTGATGATTATATTCAAAAGCATCTTGGTGGTACAAAATTGGGTATTCAACTTGATCCTGCCACATTAAAATAAAAAAAGCGCCGTTAGGCGCTTTTTTACTGTTCAACATTATTCTTGAACAAAAGTCACTGTCCCATTTGCAAGTGATTCAACACGAGCAAGTGATTCAACTCGGTAACCTTTTTCAAGTAAAAGATCACGGCCAGGTTGGAACGACTTTTCAATCACGATACCAATCCCGACAACCTCAGCTTCAGCTTGGTGAATCAAATCAGCTAAACCTAAAGCTGCTTGTCCATTCGCAAGAAAGTCATCGATCACAAGAACCTTATCTGTTGCTGCAATGTGCTTCTTAGAAATAGCAATTGTGCTTTCTACTTGCTTTGTAAAAGAGAATACTTTTGAACGATATAAATCATCTTTTAAAGTTAAAGATTGATACTTACGTGCAAAAATTACCGGTACACCAAGTTCCAAGCCAGCCATCACAGCAGGTGCGATACCTGAAGCTTCAATTGTGATGATTTTGGTGATGCCTGCATCTTTGAATAGACGAGCAAATTCTTGACCAATTTGTTGCATCATCACTGGGTCGATTTGGTGGTTTAGAAAAGAATCAACTTTTAAAACCTGATCAGATAGAACGATACCTTCGTTTAAGATTTTCTGTTCTAGTGCGTACACGGGAGAATCCTCTAGGGCAGGTGCCTTTTTAAGCAAAGACGTATTTTAAAAAGCATCTGCAAAAAAGCAAGTAAAAAATGCCTTAATTTTGTGGACCGTTATACCCTGTCAGTAAGAGCCCGTATGAAGATTTCTTATCTTGGTGTGTGACTTTCACTGGTAGATAGTCCAATTTCGGAGACAGCCAAAAAATCGTTTCACGACCTGGTTTATCATGTTTCATCACTACTTTGATGGTATCAAACGTACCGTACTTGGTTTCTACTTTTTCAGTGCCTTGTTTGACGAAACGACGTGATTCAACTTCTTTAGCATCTGCAATCCAATATTGCGATTTTAAACCGTTATTTTTTAAGTCTTCACGAATTTGCAATTCTGCATTTAACTCATCCAGTACACCAGATTTCCAAGCAAATGAACGTTGCTCTTTATCTTTGGTGGTGTTAATGGTTTTGGCACTTGGATTAAATTTAATGCTCATTGTATTGTTATGAACCAAAATTTTACTGGTGCGACTGAAATTGGATGATTGAATCTGATTATTGTTGAATGTGAAGTTACTGGTTTCAGTCGCTGAAGCAATACCACCTGCTTTAGCTGCAAAAACGTAATTCCATGTGTTACCTGATTTTTTCAAGGTTCGTGTTGCTGACCCCAAGTTTTTACCATTGTATGCAAACTGATAAGAGGCTTGGAAGGGCGTCATGGCAAGCGCTTGACTTGAATAGCCTGTGAAAAGCACGGCTGTACCTACACTTGCAATCACACTCAAAGTTTTAAACGATTTAAATGCCATAAATATTTTCCTTTACCTTCGTATCGAAGGATCACTTGAAGTTTTATTATCTCTGATAAATAAGGAGAAATAATCAATAATCACAGTGAAAATGTATTTTTCTGTAGCTTAAGCTTTATGACGACATCAAAACGCTGCGCTCTAGTCGTCCTTTTGTTTAATTGGTGTAATGTGATCACTTTCCACTTCATCAGATTTCGATTTGAATCGATCAGTATTCATTTTGCTGAATAAAGCCATCAAATTTACATTACCAATCACCACCAATTCTGTTTCACGAAGTTCTGCATGGTTGACGTGTACTTTGCCCAATGTTTCAATGATCGAGCGATTTTTTCCGAGCCACTGATTTAAATCGAGATGTAAGAGATCGTCTTTGACTTTAATGACATTAAACCGCTCTAAAATCATGCCAAGTGGATCTTTACGAAGAATTTTTTGATAGAAAAATAGGGCAGAGCGGAATGCAATTTTCATCCAAAAGGTTTGAAATTTTGCTTCAATGACTTCGGTTTCACTAATTTGTTCAAATACAATCAGTTGTACATCTTTATTCAATTCCATTTGAATCAGCTTTAAATCTACAGAGAGAATGGTATAAAGCCCTTTCACATTCAAAGTGGCATAGAGTCGAAGCCAATCGTCGTGTAAATCAGCATGTAAGTCTTCAAGGATGCTGACATTGTCGGTCACAAAGCGCTTGAAAGTCGCATTTAAAAAAACTTGAGAGACAGGAAATTCACGTTCTTCTTCAATAAACCCTTCAGCCTTTTGATAGACTTTACGAAATTTGTTCGCGATATTTGAAATAATCGTTGGCATAAGTGAAGTTCCATTACCTCTAAATCTTGTGAGATGTCAGCTAGTGTATATCTTGTAGGTGATTACTGCCGAAGGATAACAGCTTATCCAATTGCGATGTAATGTTTACAAAGACGTTTATTATGGTTTTGATGGTCAGGCGTTATTTAAGTTTAATCTATTGGTTTCGCATGACTTTATCTTATTTTATCTGAAGAACTTGCTCAATATTTAACTCATTTGTCTAAAATATGTCATCAATATAAAGGTCAACTCGATTTACTCAGATTGATAAGCGCGCTGAATCTGACAGACCTCAATCGAATACGTGTCATACCATGATAGGCGACCTTTTTGTTGGGCATAAAGATGTTGGGTGTCTTGATGCCAAGCTTGAATATCTTCTAACCGACTCCAATAAGAAAGACTGACTTCATTATCATTCTCTTGATAGCTTTCAAACTTTGTACAATTGTAATCATGCATCGCTTTATGCCGCATTTGGCTAGCCAATATTACATATTCATCATCAATATTTTTTATTCTAGCTTTGAAGATGACAACGAAGTTCATTTTTGAATACTCATTTATTATTTTAATTTGCTTCCCGAATAACGGGAAGCATAGACCGAAGTCATTGAGGAGTGTTATTCATCATCTAAAAGCAAGTAAGGGTTTTCAAAACCTAGTTTTTGTAAAATCTCAATCTCAATTGCTTCCATTTCCTCAGCATCTTGTTCAGAAGTTTCATGATCATAGCCCATAAGATGTAAAGTACCGTGAACCAACATATGAGTGAAATGTGTTAATGGTGCTTTAAATTGTTCTTCTGCCTCTCGAAGCACAACGGGAATACAAATCACCAGATCTCCGATAGGGAAACTGTCTAAAATTTCAGCCATTTCATCTGGTAAGTCGCTTGGAAAAGATAAAACATTGGTTGGCTTATCTTTACCACGATATTCAAGGTTAAGTTTGTGACTTTCTTCGACATCTACGCAAGCTATTCCAATTTCACAATCGCTTTGTGTATCAATATGACGAAGGGTGGTTTCAATAATTTTTTTAACATACGCACGTTTGAGCACCAAGTTTGATGCTTCAAACGATTGTTGTAATGAGAGACTTAGTTTCAAAATCTTGCCTTGAGCGTGATTAGATTTAAATTACTCTGCATCTTGATGCTGAGCATCAGCAGCAGAATCATTTTCTGATATGAGTGCTTCTTGACGCGCTTTACGTTCCGCACGTGCTTCAGCAGTTAAACGATGTTGTTCACTGTCCCAACCTTCGTATGCTTCTACAATTTTTTGTACAAGCTGATGTCTTACAACATCACGTGAGTGAAAACGTGTGATATGGATTTCTTTAATCTTTTCAAGCACACGTAATGAATGTGCCAAACCAGACTGTTGTCCACGTGGTAAATCCACTTGAGTAATGTCACCGGTAATGACTGCACGCGAACCAAAACCAAGACGAGTTAAGAACATTTTCATCTGTTCTGGCGTTGTATTTTGAGCTTCATCTAAAATGACAAAGGAGTGATTGAGTGTACGACCACGCATATATGCAAGTGGGGCTACTTCAATAATTTGACGCTCAATTAATTTTGCCACTTTTTCAAAGCCAAGCATTTCATACAGGGCATCATAGAGTGGGCGTAAATAAGGATCAATTTTTTGTGATAAGTCACCTGGCAAGAAGCCAAGTTTTTCACCAGCTTCCACAGCAGGGCGAACTAAAAGAATGCGTTGAATTTCATTGCGTTCAAGCATATCAACGGCAGCAGCTACAGCCAAATAGGTCTTACCTGTACCCGCTGGACCAATCCCGAAAGAAATATCACTTTGAAGAATACGTTCTACATAGCGTTTTTGGTTGGCCCCCCGCGGATTAATGCGGCCCTTGCGAGTTTGGAGCCAGACTTCGTCAAGTCCTGTGTGTTCTTGATTAGGATCAAATTGTAATTCATGATCAGTCTGGCTGCCTTGAATCATTAAATGAATCAAATCAGAGCTGATTTGTTGAGAAACTTCAGCTTCGGCGTATAAGCGCTGAAGTAAGCTTTCAACTCTCTCGACTTCATCAATTCCACCGTCAATAAAAAAACTATCACCACGCTGACTGATTTTTACATCTAAACGTTGTTCAATTTGTTTCATATGACCGTTGTACGCACCAAGCATGGTTTGTAAACGGTCCATTGAAACACCGGGAAAAGCCACTGTACGTCGAATCGCTGCAGTCAAGAGATTTCCTTTAGAGTCTATTAATCTATACCTCTACATTACGCCACGTCAGGTTCAAGATTCAAGAGTTCACCGTAAACTAAATTTAAGGTTTTAATCTCTGTAATCTCAATCTCTGCAAAGCGTCCAAGCCAAGAGGCATCACCAATAAATGTTACTAAACGTGTATTGTCTGCGGTTCCTACCAATAAGTTTGGATCGTGCTTTGAAACGCTCTCAATGAGCACACGTTGGACAGTACCAAGCATAGCATCAGTTTTTTGGATACTTGACTGCTTAATCCATTGTTGAACTTTAGCCAAGCGCTCTTTTTTAACATCTTCAGGTGTTAAATCTTCCAGCTCTGATGCTGGTGTACCAGGACGTTTCGAGTAGATGAAACTATAAGAATGATCAAAATCTAAGTCTTGAATAAATTGATATGTCTCTTCAAAGTTAGCATCAGTTTCACCAGGGAAGCCAATAATAAAGTCTGAAGACAAATGCATATCAGGGCGTACCTGGCGTAATTTAGCAATCTTATCGATATAAACGTCAATCGTGTGGTTACGCTTCATCGCCTTCAATACATCATTTGAACCACTTTGAACTGGTAAATGAAGGTGAGAAACCATCTGTGGTAGGTCACGATAGCATTGGATAAGGTCATCATTGAATTCTAATGGATGAGATGTCGTATAGCGAATACGACCAATGCCTGGAATTTCCGCCACTAGACGAAGAAGATCAGCAAACGTACAGATTTCACCATCGAATGTTTCTCCGCGGTAACCATTTACGTTTTGACCGAGTAAAGAAACCTCACGTACGCCCTTTTCCGCAAGACCAGCAATTTCAGCAAGTACATCATCTAGGGGACGAGAGACTTCCTCACCACGAGTGTATGGCACCACGCAGAATGAACAGTATTTTGAACAGCCTTCCATAATCGATACGAAAGCTTTATAACCTTCAACGCGAGGTTCAGGTAAGAAGTCGAACTTTTCGATATCTGGAAATGAGATGTCTACCAGTTTGATTTTCTCTTTTTTCGGCTTTTCAATTTGATCCGTATGCTGATCAAGCATTTGTGGCAAACGGTGAAGTGTTTGTGGACCAAATACCATGTCGACATAAGGTGCACGTTTTTGGATATTGTCACCTTCTTGAGATGCAACACATCCACCTACACCAATCACCAAATCAGGATTTTTTTCTTTCAGCTTGCGCCAGCGACCTAATTCTGAAAATACTTTTTCTTGCGCTTTTTCACGAATTGAACAGGTATTCATTAAAAGAATATCTGCATCAGCAGGGTCTGTTGTTAATACATAACCGTGTGAATCACCTAGCAAGTCGGCCATACGATGACTGTCATACTCATTCATCTGACACCCTTGCGTTTCGATATACAGTTTTTTGACTGCACCATCGATGGCTGGGGTGTGCTGTGGCTGGGTAACAGTGTTTTCTGAGGCAGCTGGGGCACTATTCGGAATGAAGGTTTGAACCGTCATGAAGGCTCCTATCCTATAAAAAGGGATAAATATGTTCCGGTGAAGTATGGGGGAATCCCACACTCGATAAAAGCGAGCTATTTTACAGTATTTGTACTACGGGTTGAACAAATATATAAATCAGATCAAGTTTATGGATTTACAGTAAAAATACTTTAAAATAATAGTGGTTAATCAGCGCTTTACATAACAGAACAGTACTTGATCATTAGAGTATTTAAAATACATTTTAAAATTGCCAAGCGCTGCAAAAGAGTTGATCATGCAAAAAAGCATGTCCAAATGTAGCGACGAGTTAAAGTTGAGAAGAGAAGCGTGTCAAAAAAAGCAGTGAAGCAAAAACAGTTAAAACAATATTTAATGGGGCTGATAACACTAGGTTGTTTGCCCGTTGCTCATGCGGCTGAAGAGCAATTTAATGAAGCGATTAAATTTGCGAACTCGGGTAATACAGCTCAGCTCGAATATTATCGTTCTGCAATGCAAAATGATGCGCTTGGATATTATCCAGAATATTGGATGTTGAATAATAATTTAGGCTTCCAACCTGCAACGAATATTATCAGCTTTGCACAGCGCTATCCTCAATCTGCAATGGCTGAAAAATTAGCTGCTGATTATGTCGAAGAAAAGGTAAAACAAGCAGATTTCAAGACAGCTCAACCTGTTTTACCTTATGTCACCAATCCTGATCAAGCTGAAAGCTGTGCGGTTGCGCAAGTAAGAGCAAAAAATGGCGATACATTGGTATACGCTGAATACAAAGATGTCTGGTTTACAACAGAATCGCAGCCAGAATCGTGTAATGGTTTAGGTCGCTTAATGCTAAGTAGTCCCTTACTCACCACCACAGATCGTCAACAGCGCCTGTATGCGCAACTTAGAGCGGGACAGTCTGGTCAAGCCATCGCAACAGCACAAACTCTGGGTTTAAACTTGTCATTAGCACAATTAAATCAAATTCAGGCAGATCCTTTGAATTATTTATGGAATGCGACCAAAGGAACAACAGCAGATTATGCTTATTTAGTATTTGCTTTAGGTCGTGCTGCGGATGCGGACTTGAACACGGCGCTTCAAAATCTTCCTCGTGTTGTGCAAGGTGTTCCTGTAGATGTTCAAAAATATATGTACCGCACGGTGGCGTATATTGGAGGCACGACAGTGATGAAAAATAATTTTAATCCTGAAGTGCTGAAGAACTTTGATTACAGTTATGGCGTGCCTTTTACACCAGAAGAGGCTGAAATTTACGCGCGTCAAGCAATTCGTTTTGGTGAGTGGGAAAGTGTGTTGCGTGCCATAGATAGTATGAGCGTTACGCAAAAACAAGAAGATCGCTGGCAATATTGGATGGCGAGAGCGTATGAAAATCGCAAAGATCAAGCTTCCAAGCAAGCTGCAAAAAGTATTTATCAACGATTAGCTGCCGCTGGCGATGATTATCACAATCTGTTGGCAAAAGACCATTTAGGTATTCGTTATAATGAAGCACATGATCGTGCTCAACCAAGCGCACAGGATATTCAACGTTTAGATCAAGATATTCACTTTAGACGTGCTTTTGCATTACGCAATATCAATGCTTCAGCAACTTACACAAATCGTGAATGGAATTGGGCTGTCCGCCAAGCTTATCTTAAGCAAGATGATGGTCTATTACTGGCTGCGGCAAAACGTGCCACAGAAATGGGGTGGTATGACCGTGCTATTTATGCGGCGGAAAGAACACTTAAACGTCATAACTATGCATATCGTTATGCGACACCACATCAAAATCTAGTGGTGACACATAGTAAAAATGCAGGGATTGATCCTTCGTGGGCTTATGGTTTAATGCGTCAAGAAAGTCGCTTTGTAACCACGGCCCGTTCACATGTAGGTGCTGGTGGATTGATGCAAATTATGCCTGCAACAGCAAAAGATGTGGCACGAAAAATGGGTGAAACGTATAATCCTGCTGCATTATCAGATCCGAATACCAATATTCGTTATGGGACATATTACCTGTCAATGATTCAAGGTATGCTGAGTAACAGTCCAGTTCTAGCTACGGCTGGCTATAATGCAGGGCTGACTAGAGCACGCCGTTGGCAACCAGAGTTTAAAAGTATTGCGGCGGATCAATACACAGAGTCAATACCACTTCATGAAACACGTGACTATGTGAAGAAAGTTATGACCAATGCTGCTCATTATGGTGTTTTGCTTGGTCAGGGGCCGCAAGCGATCGAAAGTCGTATGCCGCCTATTCCAGTAAGAAATACGCAATAGCATTTCAACTACTTTTGTGAGCTTGGATGAATCACGCAAAACTGCTGTTTAGTCGTCAACACACTTACCTCCTCTGTAGTTTGAGCGTAGGGGCTTTGTTGTGTCCAGCAGATGTGATGGCATCAGGGAAAGGTTTACAAGGATATGTGCTTCAAGTACAGATGACACCTGCCATTTGTGCATTAGATCGAACAAAAGCGAAACACCGTAAATGCCTAGAAGGGTATTCACTGACGATAAAGGGTCTTATCCCAGAAACCAGTCGTCATGATTGCCAAACGAGTTCATCTGCCACCTTGGCACCGCTACAGAAGAGGGTTGTTGCTAGGGTGATGCCTGATGAGCAGGCTAGAATTAGGCTGTGGGCCAACTTTGGTGGTTGCGTTCCAATGAATGCCAGTCAGTATTTTCGTACCATTATTAATCATGCAGACCAATTAAAAGTTCCTGATTACTTAACAGGAGTGGATCGTAAAACAGTCTCTATCGCGACATTACGATCGCAATTCATCAAACTCAACCCAAAATTACCCAGCCAAGGTATTGAATTTCACTGCCAAAGCTTAAATGGTCGCCCGGTGTTAACGGGGGTCGAAATCTGTTATCGCACGAATGGTCAATTCAAGTCATGTGCGTCTGATATTGTCTCAACCTGCCCAAATACATTTGACATAGAGGGCGCCTACTAATTTATTTCCACGAAGTTAATTTATATTTCCTATCAGACTTTTGTTGAAATTCATTCTCTTTTCAATGCATCTGTCAAAGTATTGGAGTACAATCTTCGCCGTTTATGATTATTAAGATTAGATAGAACAGCTATTTAATCGCATTGACTATCCTCTCAACTGGAGATAATTACATGAAGCAACCTGTTCGCGTTGCCGTTACTGGCGCTGCTGGTCAAATTGGTTACAGCCTTTTATTCCGTATCGCTAGCGGTGAAATGTTGGGTAAAGACCAACCAGTTATTCTTCAATTATTAGAAATTCCTGTTGAGAAAGCTCAACAAGCGCTTAAAGGCGTGATGATGGAACTTGATGACTGTGCTTTCCCATTATTGGCTGGCATGATCGGTACTGATGATCCTAAAGTTGCATTCAAAGATGCTGACTACGCGCTTCTTGTTGGTTCACGTCCACGTGGTCCTGGTATGGAACGTGCTGACCTTCTTAAAGTCAACGGTGAAATCTTCATCGGTCAAGGTCAAGCGCTTAACGAAGTTGCTAGCCGTGACGTTAAAGTTCTTGTTGTAGGTAACCCTGCTAACACGAATGCTTATATCGCAATGAAATCTGCTCCAGATCTTCCAGCGAAAAACTTCACAGCAATGTTACGTCTTGACCACAACCGTGCGTTAACTCAACTTGCTCAAAAAGCTGGTGTTGCAGTTTCTGACATCAAAAACATGACAGTTTGGGGTAACCACTCTCCAACAATGTATGCTGACTACCGTTTTGCTAACGTAAACGGCGAAAGCTTAAAAGACAAAATCAACGATGCTGCATGGAATAAAGACGTATTCCTTCCAACTGTTGGTAAGCGTGGTGCTGCGATCATCGAAGCGCGTGGTCTTTCTTCTGCTGCTTCTGCTGCAAACGCTGCAATCGACCATATGCGCGATTGGGCTCTTGGCACAAACGGCGAATGGGTAACTATGGGTATTCCTTCTGATGGTTCTTACGGTATCCCTGAAGGCGTAATGTTCGGTTTCCCTGTAACTTGTGAAAATGGCGAGTACAAAATCGTTCAAGGTCTTGAAATTGACGAATTCAGCCGTGAGCGTATCAACTTCACGCTTAATGAGTTAGAAGAAGAACGTGCAGCGATTGCTGACATGGTTAAATAATTTAGTTTTCAACTAAATTAAAAAAGCACTCCGAATGGAGTGCTTTTTTAATGCACAAAACTTAACAATGCTTAAGAAATCCTTCTACATAGAATTTTGTATTGACATGTTATCTTGAACAAAATCATTAAAATTCAAGGAGCAATCCATGTTGGATATGGAAGTAAATCAAGAATTACTTTTTGAGCAATTGGGCTTAGATAGCTCACCTGAAGGGATTGATCAATTTATACAAACACATCGGCTTGATCCCAATACGCCGATGCATGAAGCTGATTTTTGGAATCCATCGCAACGCGATTTTATTATTAGTCATTGGAAAAAAGATAATGAATGGGCCATTGTCATTGACCAATTGAGTGAGCAGCTCACTAACGATACAAAGTGATTAAAATATAATCACAAATTGAAACAATAAACCCAGACCAAAAGCTAGGTTTTTTCATGGATTTTTTATAAGTTATTTAAATAATAATTTTATTAAAATCTGATAAGGGGAGTCTCTTGATGGAACATAAACCTTCCTTAGCGTTATTGTTTTCTCAATTGGGGTTGGCAAATAGTCCAGCGGCAATTGAACTCTATATCCGTACACATCAGCTTTCCGCTCAACAAAATTTACATGATGCACCATTTTGGAATAAAGGTCAGCGCGACTTCTTAATTAGTCATTTAGTACAAGATGATGATTGGGCAATATGGATAGATGAACTTAATCAACAATTACATATGGATGCATATAAATTAAGAATGGCCTAAAAAAAGCCCCTTTCATGGGGCTTTTTTTAATGCATCTTAGGTTTGGTTAACTGGATAAACCACTCTTGGTCATGAAATTGTTTGAAAGCAGGGTGAGTTCTTATCACCTCTAAATCATGATCAATAGTTTTAAAATATTTATTTAGCCAATGGCGTGTAAGTGCTGATTCTTTACGAGAAGCGCAAGCATAAGCCAGATTAAAATAAACATCACTATGATTGTTTGATGTTAATGATTTTAAAATTTGCTGAGTGATGATCGCAAATTTTTCATCTTGAGTAATCTCAAAATACATCATGTAGGCTCTAGCTAACATCAGGGTAAGATTAATATACAAACGCATTGGCATTTCTTCGAAATCTACTCGACCTTGTTCAAGAAGAACAATCGCTTCTTGAAGAAAATGAATTTGTTCCTGACGAAGCTTACTCATACTGACCAGCTCTAAACGCAATTCGGCACGTTCAAAGGCAAGCTCAGGCGTATTTTTTTGTAAGTAAAGTTGGTCTGTTTCACCAATGCGTTGAATAATTAGCTTGGTATTTGATTGCATGGATGAGTCCTCATCAGGTTTAAAACCTATATGGAGGCAACTTCGAAAAAATAAAGCGCTAAATTAAAGTTCGTGCGGTCCTTAACCAAGCTGTAATTGAAAGACGTTGGTGGTGTGCAACAAGAACTTCATGTAATAAATCGCTTTGAAATAGAGCGATGCGATTAGGTTTGGGTTCAATAATATGCCACTGATTATTCTTATCTTGGAGCTTTAGTTGACCACCCCAATGCTGATGCCATTCTTCATGCAGATAAAAAACTGTCGAAATCACACGACCATTTTTGCCTTGAGGGTTGTCTCGATGTAAAGCATAGAAATCACTAGGATTATAACAAGCGAAGTGGGCTTCGACTTCTTGAATGCCTAAATAAAATGCACGATTTAATTCCTGAGAGAGTAAATCTAAGGTTTTTATGTGTTGATGGGAAATTGATAGTTTTGGATCTAACCACAAAATGTGATCGCTGCGGATTGTGCTGACAATGCCATTTTGAATTGCTGCATTTCGAAAATCATCGAGATGGATTTGGCATTCATTTACAACGTTTTTTAAATAGCTTGGTGGGTATGCATGATCGATGATACTGAAGCCATGTTGATCTAAATCATCAAGGATTTGATCAACATTCCAATCCCCTGGGATGACAACTGCTTCCATATTTATCTCGCTATTTACTGTAAAAAAAAAGGTCAGCTATTTTAGAGTAATAATCGATTCTGAATGAAACACTTTTTCATGTTAAAATGATTGTTGATCTTAGGAATAATTGAAACATGAATTACCGTCACCATTTCCATGCTGGAAACTTTGCCGATGTCATGAAGCATGTATTGTTGCTTCAGATTTTGTCGCGTCTTAATCAAAAAGATAAGCCGTATCGTTACATTGATACACATGGTGGTGCAGGTAAATACGATTTATCAACGTCTGCAGCACAGAAGTCGGGAGAGTTTTTAAATGGTATTCACCGTTTAGTTAAACTCGATGACTCAATTAAGCGTAATGCCCCTGAAGGTGTTAAGCAATATCTTAAAGTTGTAGAAGATATGCGTGCAGGTGCCGGAAAAGGCGCTTATCCGGGTTCGCCATGGTTCGCTTTGGAAGGAATGCGCGAAACAGATAAAGCAACAATTTTTGAGATGCAACGAGATGTATTTCAGCAACTTTACATGAATGTGCGTGATCGTCGGGCAGGTTTGCATGAGCGTGATGCTTATGAAGGTTTGCTCGGTGTGATTCCTCCTAAAGAAAAACGTGGATTGGTCATGATTGATCCACCATATGAGGTGGAGCGAAAGGATTTTCCGCAGTTGGTTGAACTCATCGCTACGGCATATAAGAAATGGCCTACAGGCATATTTGCAATTTGGTACCCAATTAAAGACCGCGCAATGATTGATCGTTTTGAGAAAAAAATGATTAAGACTGGTATTCGCCGTCAATTGGTTTGTGAAGTATGTGTATGGCCAGACGATACACCTGTAGGATTAAACGGTTGTGGTTTATTAGTGATTAATCCACCTTGGAAGTTTTCTGAAGATGCAGATGAAGCATTGCAATGGCTTTTTCCGCACTTAAGAATGAGTGAAAATGGTGGTCATGCTGCCGTTCGTTGGTTGGTCGGCGAATAAGAATATTGAGAGATAAGGCTACAGTTAGGACGAATGACAATGACAAATATAAATAAACCTGAAACTGAATCTTCTCCAAGAAATGTTCCGGGCTTTGATGGTATTACTTTCGAAGTTGAAGAAGAGGAACATACACAAGAAGGGCAAAAGGTTAAGCGTCGTGGGATTTATCTGTGGCCAAATCTGATTACTACTGCGGCATTGTTGTCAGGGTTTTACTCAATTATTGCAAGTATGAATGGCGAATTCACACAAGCCATTTATGCCATTTTTATCGCTGCTTTATTTGATGGTTTAGATGGTCGGGTCGCACGAGCAATTGGAGCGCAAAGCCCTTTTGGTGAGCAGTTTGATTCATTATCAGATATGTTGGCATTTGGTGTTGCGCCTGCAATTTTGATGTATAGCTGGAGCCTCCATGATCTAGGTCGAATCGGTTTGGCTGCATGTTTTGTCTATACTGCTTGTGCTGCATTCCGATTGGCACGTTTCAATGTGCAAATAGGTGTGGTTGATAAACGCTATTTTATTGGTGTAGCTAGTCCTCTAGCCGCAGTAATGATCATTTCTTTGGTTTGGGTGGGGCGTGATTTCCCTGAAATTTTTGTCCTATCTGATCCAATGATTCAGACGATAAATGCAGTCATTATTATTGCAGTTGGCTTGCTGATGATTTCGAATATTAAATACTATTCGTTTAAAACCGTAGATCGTAAACGTGTGCCGTTCGCAGTCTTGCCTATTGTTGTGTTTATCTTTGCTGCGATTACATACAATATTCCTGTCGGTATTTTAGTGCTCTCGATAATTTATGCACTTTCAGGTTTCGTCACTACATTTTTGGCTCGAGAAAAAACAATATAAATAAAAAAGGAGTTTGGTATGCAGTTGTTGATGAGTTTAGCGGACGATTCAAAACAGCTGAATCAGGCTCCTTTTCCTCTTCGGTTGGATTATCACGGTCCACGAGGAATCTATAAAATTATCCATCAAGGATTGATGATTCCAGGATTACCATCTCCACTTCATTATTTTAATTTTTTAACCATTATCGGACAGCCGAATGTTCCAATGCTGCGTAATGATTATGCAATTAAAACAAGAGCCTTGGATACTGTTTCACTCATTACGAGCATTAGTCCACATATGGTTGGACATTTTCATGGTTATTCAATCATCAATGATTGCGAGATTAAAGAGAATAAATTTGTATTCGGACAAAGAGAGCAACTAGAAGGCTCAATCCCAAACTTCAAATTAATAAGAAAGGACAATGAACTTTCCGTTGATCTGAATATTCAAACTCAACCAATTATTTCGTACTTTACCAAACTAAAATTAGGTTTATTTGATCACTGGTCATTAGTGTGTCAATGCAAAGGAACAGTAACCTATAAAGAACAAACATATAAAATTGACCAGTTAGGATCATTTGAATTTGCCAGAGCGATCAATATTCCTTATCTACCGCTTCATTTTTTTACCTATCAGATAATTAACTTAATTGACCAAAGACAGTTACTTCTTGCTCATATACGCAACGGTTTAAATCAAATTGTGCAATCAAGGATGTATCTAAGAGATTTAAAAGCTCAGACATCTGAAATGTTTGATGATGTTTATTTCAAAGTCCATCGTGTATACCCAAAAATAAAGACCCCTAATGGACATGAGATGTATTTAGCGCGCGTATTTGAATGGTCATTTGAAAATAAAAAAAGAAAAATAATCGTGAAAGGTGAAAGTCGTGGAGATTTTAAATTCGGTCTTGCCGCAGGTTATGTCGGTAGTTTTAGTTATCAGGTGCAGATTGATGGAATTAAAGAAGTGGGACAATCTGGGTATTGTGAATATATAGATTGCCGTAGTTTAAAGTGGCAAGAAATTAATAAAGATGAAAAATTAATGGATAATTTTGCAAGTATTGTGCCATGCACGCTTAAAAAATAGCTCCAAAAGCATAAAAATCACGTAAATTGAACAATAAATATCCAGTTAATCATATTTTTTTTAAATATTTAAAAAACATGGTTGCATTGGATATGAAATACTGTAGAATGCACATCCATCGGCGGTGATGTTGATTAAAACTTGTTGAAAAACAAGGGTTTAGCTTAATA
>NZ_JBWYIX010000014.1:0-71604 GCF_056779935.1 Acinetobacter sp. ANC_7512
TATGCGCTTTAATTAACGCAAAGTCAGCTTTGATTGGATTTTCTAAAACGTAGTCTTTACCTTCATAATTCATGGTTGGTTTGCCTTCAGCGAGCAAAGTACCAAAACCTGTTGGTGTGTAGATTGGACCTAAGCCCATACCCGCCGCTTGAATACGGCAAGCCAAGTTGCCTTGCGGTACAAGTTCTAACTCGATTTTGCCTGCACGGTAGAGTTCATCGAAGACATAAGAGTCAGACTGACGAGGAAAAGAACAGATGATTTTACGTACAGCGCCTGCTTGTAACAGTTTAGCCAAGCCGTAATCACCATTACCTGCGTTGTTGTTGACGATCACTAAGTCTTTAATACCGAGTTCAATTAAGCCATCGATGAGTTCAGCAGGCTGACCTGCGGTACCAAACCCACCAATCATAATGGTTGAACCGTCTTTAATTTGGGATAAAGCTTCAACTAAAGACTGTGACGATTTATCGATCATCCAACAACTCCCTCTGTACAACATATTTTAATATTTGGGGAATCCACGATTAGCGCAATTTCAATCTGGACGGAGATTGAAATATGCAACTAAATCGCTTGGATTCCGTCACTCCATTCTTGATAAATTAAAAAGCTTGAGCTACCTTGAAAAAAGGTTTTTGTACGATTTACAGATTTTTTGTTCGATGATCGAACAATATCTTGAGTATATTGCTCAAGATTCTAAATCAGCATCAATAATTCAATTTTTAAAATAGCAAGGAAAATGCTGTGTCTACAGAATCAGACTCAAGGAACAGACAACTTCAAAATCCAGATAATAAAAAGTGGATTCGTCACGAAGACTTTATTGCAGGTATCAGCAAAGGACTGGCTATCCTAGATTGTTTTGCAAATGACCGTCACCGTTTAAATGTGACCATGGCTGCAGAAAAAACAGGGTTGACTCGAGCCGCTGCAAGACGACATTTAATGACTTTAGAATATTTAGGTTATTTAGAGTTTGATGGTCATTACTATTATTTAACACCTAAAATTTTAAAATTTTCAGGTGCATATTTAAGTGGTGCACAGCTGCCTAAAATTGCTCAGCCATTGTTGAATTTACTTACTCAGCAAACCTCTCTCATTTATTCCGTGATGGTATTAGATGGCTACGAAGCTATTACGATTGCACGTAGTGCAGCGCATCAACAGACTGATCGTGTTAATCCTTATGGATTACATTTAGGTAACCGACTACCCGCTCATGCGACATCTGCAGGGAAAATTTTATTAAGTTATTTATCCAAGGAAGCACAACAAGAATGGTTGGAAAAATATCCACTCAAAGCACTCACCAAATATACGTATACCGATAATGAGAAATTTATAAAATTATTAGCAGAAGTTAGAGCTGATGAATATTGTTACTCAGCTGAAGAACATGAGTTAGGCGTACATGCTTTGGCTGTACCTATTCACAATCATCGTGCTGATGTTGTCGCAGCATTGAACATTGTGTCACCGACAGGTAAAACCAGTAAGGAATATTTAATTCAGTATATTCTGCCCTTATTACAGCAAACCTCGATTGAATTTAGACAATTTGTTTAATAAAAAAACACACCAAATTGTGGAGCAATTTGGTGTGTGCTAAAAATTAGCCAATGGATTAAGCTTGACTTCGAGGATTAACTCGCTTTTTGGAGTGGTAGTCCAACATAGTTTTCAGCAAGCGTAGTTTGCCCTGCTTCTGAGCCAAGAATATAACTTAATTCAGCTTGTTTGATTTTATGCTCGAATTCGGTTTCTGTCTCAAAACGATGTAATAAATGAGTCATCCACCAAGAGAAACGCTCTGCTTTCCATACACGTTTTAAGCAATTTTCAGAATACTGCTCAATCCCCTGCTCAGAACCCGTTTGATAATATTCAATGAGAGCTTGAGAAAGATACGCAATATCAGATGCAGCGAGGTTTAAACCTTTAGCTCCTGTTGGCGGTACAATA
The DNA here is from genome assembly GCF_056779935.1 of Acinetobacter sp. ANC_7512. Classification (NCBI taxonomy): domain Bacteria; kingdom Pseudomonadati; phylum Pseudomonadota; class Gammaproteobacteria; order Moraxellales; family Moraxellaceae; genus Acinetobacter; species Acinetobacter sp. ANC_7512. Next base: position 1,975 of record NZ_JBWYIX010000014.1, read on the forward strand.
TGAGCAGCATCACCCGCCAAGAACATTTTACCAAAACGCATTGGCTCAGTGACAAAACTACGTAATGGCGCAATACTCTTCTCAATTGATGGACCAGTCACGAGCTTTTCACGGCTTTCAGGATCTAGACGATTTTTTAACTCTTCCCAAAATTGCTCATCTGACCAGTTTTCAACTTTATCCGTTAACGGTACTTGTAGATAATAGCGACTTCTCGTGTTAGAACGCATACTGCATAATGCAAATCCACGATCAGATTGCACATAAATTAGTTCCTCCGCAACAGGAGGTACATCTGCCAATACCCCTAACCAGCCAAATGGATAGACTTTCTCAAAAGTTTTAATTTTGTCTTCTGGCACACTGGCACGGCACACACCATGGTACCCATCACAACCTGCGATAAAATCACATTCAACTTTAACTTGCTGACCATTATGCTCAAAAGTAACACTTGGTTGACCGTAGAAATCATGTACTTGAACGTTAGCTGATTCATAGTATGAAGTGAGTTGAGCCGCTGTGCGAGCCTGCATTAAATCTTTGGTGACTTCAGTTTGGCCATATACCGTAACTTGTTTACCACCCGTCAACTGCGTTAAATCAACACGATGCTTTTCACCATTGGTTAGAATTTCAATACCCTGATGAGGTAACCCTTTTTCACGGAGTTGCTGATCTACACCAGCTTCAGTCAATAAATCTACTGAAACTTGCTCTAAAATCCCAGCACGGATTCGACTAGCAACATATTCAGCACTGCGCTGTTCAATTAAAATATGATCAATACCCGCTTTATATAGCAGTTGACCGAGTAATAAACCTGCTGGACCTGAACCAATAATCGCGACTTTGGTTTTTAAAATTTCCATATTGCAAACACCCTCAATTTTTTTCCTTTTGTAAAACCTAATGAAATTCCAACTGAGGTACTAGACTTTAGCCCTAAATACGACCGAATTTAGTGACAAATGACCGATCATCGGACAAGATATCAGAATTAAAGGGTGTAAATCAGAGCAATATCATGCGCAATGAATTGATTTCAAATGCTAAAAATAAAGAAGTAATTCAATATGATGATTATATTGCAGGCCTTGCTAAAGGTTTGAATCTATTAGAGTGCTTTGGTGTTGAACGTCAAAAATTAAATGTCACCCAAATTGCTGAACGTACAGGATTGAGTCGCAGCGCAGCACGACGATATTTAAGAACTTTAAAATTTTTAGGTTATTTAGACACAGATGAACATTTTTATTGGCTCACCTACAAAGTTTTACGCTTTTCAAGTGCTTATCTAAGCTCTGCATATTTGCCAAAAGTCGCTCAACCTATGCTGAATTTACTCAGTATCAAAACTGCACTGAGCTATTCAGTCACGGTACTCGATGAACATGAAGTAGTACCTGTTGCGAAAAGTGTTCCTCAACAGAACGAATCATCTAAAATGAGTCCGTTGGGTATTCATCTAGGTAATCGCCTTCCAGCCTACGCCACCTCAACAGGTAAAATACTACTCTCAAGATTGAGCCATGATGAACTTAATCAATGGCTTGCACAATATCCACTCAAGAGATTAACGCCTTTTACCATCATAGATCATCAAAAGTTTATAAACACTATTGCAACTGTTCAAAAACAAGACTATTGCATTTCTACAGAAGAACATGAATTGGGAATTATTGCTTTAGCTGTCCCTATTCTCAACATGCAAGGTGATACTGTAGCCGCACTCAACTGTATCGGATCCAGCCACAGAATTACAGAAACATATTTAATCCAAAATATTTTGCCCCAGCTTAAACAAGTAGCTCATGATTTGCGCGCTATTTTATAAAATTCGGAAGATTCGAATGAACTTTTAAGATTTTTTTCCTTTCTTTAACTGAGGCGTTCATTTTTTTAATCCCTAGTACTTTAGTATATTTTTCAAGTACTTCTTCGCAAATATGGATCCATTTAATCTAAAATATATCTAAGTTAATATTTTTTTGCTTGAATTTGGATCCAATAATGCTAAATTCATGCACATTGCAGACGTGTTGATTATTTCATCAATACCAGAATATGGACGGGTTCTGACTGCGATGAACACCTTAAACATTACTAGGATGACTTCTGAAGTCTGCCTACGTTTATGACATGTAATCACATGCCACACGTAGTGCTTTTCAATGAGGTCTTATTCCATGGAGAAAGTAAATGGTTCAGAACCCGCGTGAGGAAATGAATAACAAGACCATGAATGGGTTTCAGTGGTTTGTTATCGGTATCTGTATTTTATTAAATGTTATTGATGGCTTTGACGTTCTTGTCATGGCCTTTACTGCTGCATCTGTTTCTGCCGAGTGGGGACTGACTGGCGCTGAACTTGGTGCACTATTGAGTGCTGGCCTATTTGGTATGGGTGCTGGCTCACTATTTCTTGCACCTTGGGCTGACAAAATCGGTCGCCGCCCACTCATCTTACTTTGCCTACTTATCTCTGGAGTAAGTATGGTTGCAGCATCATTTGCTCAGACTGCAATGCAACTTGGCATGATGCGTTTTGTGACTGGTTTAGGCATCGGCGGTATTCTCGCAAGTAGTAATGTTATTGCAAGTGAGTACGCATCTCTGCGTTGGAGAAGTCTCGCAGTCAGCTTACAATGTACAGGTTACGCGATTGGTGCAACCGTTGGTGGGATTATTGCAATTGCGCTTATCAGCAATTTCGGATGGCGTGCAGTCTTCTTAACAGGTGGTTTAGCGACTTTATTCATGTTGGTCGTGTCTTATTTCACCTTACCAGAATCACTTGATTACCTTTTGGTTAAACAGCCAAAAAATGCTCTAGAACGTATTAATGTTTTAGCAAAGAAAATCAATATTACCCCATTACAGCAACTTCCTACGGTCACTATGACCAGCGAACAAGCAAAGAGTGGTTTGGCACGTTTGTTCAGCCCTAAATTGGCACTTCAAACGATTTGTATCTGGTTTAGCTTCTTCTTCGTTATGTTTGGTTTCTACTTCGTCATGAGTTGGACACCAAAAATCTTATCTGCAAATGGGATGACCACTGAACAAGGTGTAACAGCAGGTGTCCTGATTAGTGCTGGCGGTATGTTTGGTGCTGCGCTGTTAGGTCTGATTAGTTCACGTATCCGTATTTACTATGTTCAAGCGGCTTTCCTTGCCTTAACTGCAATCTTGATCTGGTTATTTGTGAACAGTACTGGTTCACTCATGATCGCATTCATTCTCGCTTTATTCCTTGGCATGATGTCAAACGGATGTGTCGCAGGTCTATATGCGATGTCTCCTGCAATCTATGATGCTGATGTTCGTGCGACTGGTGTTGGTTATGCGATTGGTTTTGGTCGTGTAGGCGGTATTTTGTCTCCACTAGTTGCAGGTGCTTTCCTCGACAGTGGTATCTCATCACTTGTACTTTACGGTTATTATGCGTTGGCATTCGTTGCAGCCATTATCATGGTATTAAGCATTTCAAAACTCAAAAATAAAGAAACTGCACAATTGCATTTCCAACAACCAACATCTGCATAATCATTTTTTAAATACTTTAGAGCTAGACAAGACGTCTAGCTCCACTTTTCATATAGGGACAATAATGAGATTTTCTGCAATCTTTTTAGGGGTAATTGCGTCTGGATTTCTATCAACAACGCAAGCAAATTCATTTATAGATGATGCATCAGTCAATCTAACAGCTCGCAATTTTTATTTTGATCGCGCATATACACAAGATGCATCAGGTAAAGATCAGAAAGACTGGGCTCAAGGTTTTATCTTTAAAGCTAATTCAGGCTATACACCAGGTACCGTAGGACTAGGTTTAGACATTATGGCACTGGCAGGTTTTAATCTTTTAGGCAGTGATGCCGACGATTATGCAGCTTCGGGATTACTGCCAACCAGTCCATCAGGTAAAGCTGATCAGTATGGAGAAATTCGCTGGACGGCAAAAGCGAAAGTGGGCAAATCGACTTTACATGGGGGTACACTCGCACCAATGTTCCCTGTTTTGTTCTCTTCACCAGCTCGTTTATTCCAGCAAAATTATCGAGGTACACATCTTCAAATCAATGAAGTGGATAATTTGAAAATTCATGCCCTGTATGTGGATCGTGTGAATCAACGTGATTCAACAGATTATGAAAAAATTAAAGTTGGCAATCCTAATAATCGATTTAAGACTGCTGCCGAATCATCTGGCTTACACATGCTTGGTGCTGAATATAAATTTAACGATCAAATTAGTGCGCAACTCTTTCATGCCAACCTTCATGATGTTTATCACCAAAATTTCATTGGTGCAAAAAGCAAACATGATATAGGTATTGGGCATTTCTTAGGGGATGTACGCCTGTTTGTGAGTGAAGACTCAGGTCAAGCTCGTGCAGGACATATTGAAAATCAACATTTGAGCGGTATTTTTGGGCTTAACCGTAACAATCATACTTTCAGTTTGGGCTATATGCAGTCTTTTGGTGATACAGCTCTTCCGACCTTAGCGGGTTCAGAGCCAGCAGTGTTCTTAGATAGTATGAGTGCTGATTTCACCAACATTAATGAAAAAGTCTATCACGCACGCTATGACTATGACTTTAAAGACACTTCATTGAAAGGTCTAAAGTTTATGACTCGTTATAGTAAAGGCGATGATATTGAAATTCGTAACACCGACAATCAGACGTTTGAACAAGATGCTCTTGATTTCGAGCTCAGCTATCGTGTTCCAACGGGTAAACTCGAAGGTTTAAATATTCGTACACGTTATAGTCGCTACCGTAACGATATCCCACCAGTAGGTATGGCATTTAAGTCGGATGACGAAATGCGTGTCAACATTGATTACACTTGGAAATTTAAATAAAACAAAGTTAAAGGGAGTTCAACGGAACTCCCTTTAACACAAATACCTTTCATCGATCACAGCTCATATTTTAATTTCACATCCATTTCACAAGATTGCCAGTAGATTAAAAAATAAGAATAAATTAGTGGATTGAGATCATGAAACACGTCAAAAAAATTGTGGCTGCGACATTGAGCCTTCCTCTACTCTTTTTATCAGGCTGTGCAAGCATCCCAAGTTACTCTGATGATTATGCTCAAGCAAGATCGACAGTTCAAGGCATCACCATGACGCCTGCCAAAGCTCAAGATATAGGGGTTCGTTTTACCAGTGCATTCAATACTTTAGGTACACCTGAATTCACTAACCGAGCAAGCAATCTGTATGCTGACAGTTTATATATCAATGACACACTTTCACAATTTAGTAAGCGTGAAAATCTAGTCGAACACTTCAAAGGTATGAATAACCGTGTCAGTAATGTTTCAGTCAAATTGCTCAACACATCACATTTTGACGACTCAGCCTATGTGCATTGGCGTATGGCATATGATTTTAAAATCTTCGGCACGACTCGAAGCATGGAATCACATGGAATTAGTGAAATAAAACTCAATGAGCAAGACAAAATTGTGTTTCAGCAAGACTTTTGGGACCCAGCTGATGGCTTATTTCGCTCACTACCATATGCTGGAGGGTTATACGCATGGTTATTGCCTTTCAAAAAATCGCAATAATCACCCTCTCTGCTTTGAGTCTATTCTTCTTACCACTCGCGCATGCACAAAGTGTGCGTGAGTGTGGTCAAGGAGACCTCAAAGTCGGACAAAAAAATGTCGGTAAAGCAACTTATTTCGCTCAAAATTGTCAAAGCACTTGGAAGAATCAAGATATTCGCATGGACTTTGCTTATACTCAAAATATTCCAGAATGGGCTTTTAAAAAGGCTGCAACGCACTTTCTCAAACGAAATGTCAAACAAGCCAATACGTTGAAACAGCTTGACCAGATCACACAATTGTATCAACCCGTTCGATCTGGTGATATTTACAGTCTAAGCTATACCCATACGACCCAGACTTTAACTTTGAGTCTAAATCAAAAAATTTTGGGTAAAATTCAATACATGAATGCCAATGATTATTTTAAAATTTGGCTGGGTTCGTCTCCATTTAGTGATACTTTAAAAAAGCAATTATTGGACTAATCTGTCGACATGACTAAACATTTTATTTTAATGGTCGAAGATCATTACGAACTTGCTTCAACATTATGTGAATTTTTAGAAGAGCATAATTTTGTGGTTGATCATGCGCGTAATTTGGATGTGGCACGTCAACTGCTCAAGCAACATCCTTATCATATTCTACTGTTAGATATTAATTTACCTGACGGTACAGGGTATGACCTGTGTGAATGGCTTCGCAACGAACAAGGACTCGACCTCCCGGTACTGATGCTGACTGCTCGTGATACTTTGGATGATAAATTAAAAGGTTTCCGAGCAGGTACAGATGATTATTTAGTCAAACCATTTGATTTTAATGAATTGGTTTATCGTGTTCGTGCACTGATCAAACGCTCATTAGGAGAAGTATCTAACAGCCAAATCAAAATTCACGATCTCACATTAGACCCTGCTTTACAGCAAATCACTCGTGCAGGTCAAATGATCGAACTGCCACCTATTCAATTCAAACTTTTAAAATTACTTATGCGAAACTCACCTAAAGTGCTCACTAAACAGGAGATCATGCTTGAGTTATGGGGGGATGAAGAACCAGAAAGCGATGCACTCAGAAGCCATATCTATAATTTAAGAAAAATGGTCGATAAGCCGTTTGAACAAAAATTAATACACACCGTTTCAGGGGTAGGTCTAAAGATCGCAGTTGAATAAAACTAGTTACTACTGAATTCACACTTCAGATCAAATTCCCCCAAATACGCTATTTTGGAGGCTGATCATTTAAGTAAACGACCACAATCAGTCCTGAACTGAGTGACAAGTCAACTTTTGGATGAGTCATCAAATAGTATTCACGATCAAATAACTCTACTCTCCAGCCAAGTTGTTTACATAATTTTTGAACCAGTTGTAGCCCGATACCATGACCTTTGATATCGAGTTGCAGCTGCTGATTCGTTAGTTCTTGCACCTTAGAGTTATTCGGTAAATCAATCCCGATACCATTATCTGCGACCAACACTTTATTTTTTTCGAGAATGACATTAATGCTTGTACCTTGAGAGTAATTCAATGCATTTCTTAAAATATTGCTAAACACCATTTTTGTCATCGATGGATATAAATGACGTTTGACCTCATTAACTTCGATGTTTAAATCGATACTCATTCCTTTTGCCAAACTGACACTATTCAAGTCACTTACAACATCTTGAAGCAATTCAGATAAACGGGTTTTTTCACTTTGTAAATTGCTTGTGGTATTTCGAGCAATCGCCAAAAGTGTATCGACCAATAACTGCATATCTTCGATTGTGTTTTGCAATCGAGTAAAGGATTTGTTATCACCATAACGGGCCTGACAAAGTTGTACATTTCCCTTCAATATTGTGAGCGGTGTTCGAAGTTCATGACTAACATCGCCAGTAAACTCTCTTTCACGCTGAATGAATTCGCTTAAAACTTGATGATATTTTTCAAGTGCTTGCTTGAGATATTCAGCCTCCAAATTAGAATCTGTTTTAATTTCTTTAAATGGTGATGCTCGATTATTCTGATGTTCCCAATCGATATGTTCGAGTGCATTGGCTAAGCGTGTGATGGGCGAAAAATAGCGGCGTGCACGGCGATTCCACCACCACAAGACACTGTATAGCAAAAATAAGCTGACCATGAGTGGCGCTAAACCAAACAGCCAAATAAGCTTATTAACATTACTTTCACCAAACACTAAAAAAACGTGTTCACCATTGCGTGTCCCATAAACCGTCATCCGGTCTTTACCATCGATATAGTGTCGATGTACACCCGATTGGAGTTTTAAATTACGAAATTCAGAGGGGGCTAACTCGTCATCGGCCCAACGATATCCATATAAATTTTTAGTGTCGGGTAAAGCAGCTTCTGGATTACGCTCCATACGCTGCCAGTAATGCTCCATCTCCTGTTCGAGCGCTGTGGTCAGCAATGTTCCTTTAATGACCCAAGCACTGCAACCAATCCCAATCACAATAGACAAGGCAATAAGACCAATTTGTAGCCAATAATAGCGGTTAAACACCTCACCCAAAGGATGATCGCGCTTATCCCTAAATAGCCTCATCATGGAGATGTACCCTCTTCGCCTTATCTCTAAGCTTAGTTTGAACTTCAAACAGCTCGCTTCTTAAACAAATAATGGCCGATCACCCATTCACGGCCTTTGTCATAACCAAATAGTTCTGCACAAGCCATGAAAAAAATTCTCCAACGTTGCCACCATATTTCCGCATCTTGACCATAAGTTTGCTTAAATAGTGGTTTAAGTAAGTCCTTTTTTTGGTCCATATTATTTAACCATGCATTGGCTGTATGTTCATACTGTTGTCCAGACCATTGCCATTGGTTTTCTAACTGTAAATGATCCTGAAAGTGCAGGAAAGTCGAAACAGCAGGCATTAAACCGCCTGTAAAAAAATATTTAGACATCCAGTCATAATCATTTTTAACTTCAAATGGATAGTGAATAAATCGATGGCAGAAAATATGACACCACAATAAACCATCTGCTTTGAGCCATTGGCTAATATTGGCAAATAATCGCTGATAGTTTCGAACATGCTCAAACATTTCAACGGATACAACACGATCAAAAGAGTTTTGCTCCAACTCGAGTTGATTTACATCACAGGTGATGACTGTCAAATTGTTAAATTGCTTTTCTTTGGCTTTTTGTTGAATGTGAAGACGTTGAGTATTGGAGTTTGATACTACCGTAATGTTGGCATTTGGATAATGCTCCGCCATATACAAACTGAGTGATCCCCAACCACAGCCTATTTCTAAGATGTCCTGACCATCTTGTAATTGCGCACGTTCACAGTAGACCTGCAGGGCATTTTCCTCAGCTTGATCTAAACTGGTTTTAGCATCATGGAATAAACTGGCACTGTACTTTAAACGCTTGCCCAACACGGCCTGAAAGAATGCTGTAGGCAATTCATAATGTTGTTCATTTGCCTTGTCTGTATCAATCGCGATTTCACTTTTTTTCAAGTCTCTTAATACATCCATATAACGCTGTGAAGCGAATACAGGGTCAAAACGACCTTCTTGCTCAAGACGTTTTTTGCAAAGTGCTTGGATACCAAGACGAATAACTTGATCTGGAACTTTGCCACTTTCAATGAGTTTTAACGATTGTTGAACGATTGAATCCATGTAATTACCTACTTTTTCGGTGGCCAAGGAAGAAACATTGATGTTTTTTGTTGGTACATCTTGTAGTTTGCACCACGATTTTTGAGCGCTTGCTGTTCACTAAATGGAATACCCGTGATGTAGTACAAAAAGAGCCACATCAACACCGGATAGATCCACAACCAAGGCGTTCCCGCCGCTATACCTAAGATTGGATAAGCAAACCAATGTATCCATTCAAAAAAGTAATTCGGATGGCGTGAATATTTCCATAACCCTTGATCCATCGTTTTGCCACGATTATTCGGGTTCAATTTAAATTGATACAACTGATGATCTGCGAGTGCCTCACCAATAAATGCAACCAGCATGATTAATCCTGAAATCAGCAGCAGCAGTTCTGTCGAGTTACTCCACTGCATCGCAGGTATACTGAGCAATTTGATCATTGGATATGAGAATAAGGAGATCAACCCAGCCTGAAATAGAAAAAAGAGAAGAAAACCTAAATGTTGAAAGTCTCCCATCGCACGGCGCATATTGGCATAACGCGTGTCCTCAGCATCTTCTCGGATATATCTTCTGAATAAATGCCATGCTAAACGGAGAAACCAAAGACCACTCGCGATCGCTAGAAAAATGCGAACAGATGTAGGGGCTTCATTCATTACATTTGCTGCGATGAGGACATTTAAAGCTATTCCAAAGCTCCAAATGACATCGACCAAACCTGCACGATGATTAAATGTCACCCAAATCCATGCACAAAGCATCAGGAAAACATTCATCACAAATAAATTGAGCAACATCGAGATGTCCTCTCACTGATTTAGTATGGACTTGCTTCAAACAATAAGTGCACATCACTAATGACGCCTTCGAGAAAACCTCCTTCGCAATAACATAAATAAAAATCCCACATGCGAATAAAGTTTTCATCAAAGCCCAGTGCTAAAACTTGCTCACGCTGTTCTAGAAAACGTTCACGCCAGCAGTGAATCGTTTGTGCATAACTTAAACCAATATCTTCAAGATGCTTTAGACGTAATTTTTGTTCTGATGCAACATTGGTCATCACGCTGATACAAGGAATAAAACTACCTGGGAAAATGTATCTTTTGATGTAATCGACCGTACTCAATGCCTTTTCATATCGTGCATCTTCAATGGTGATGGCTTGAATAAGCGCCACACCATTAGGTTTTAACAGCTGTCTACACTTTTCAAAATATGTCGATAGATATTGAGCACCAACGGCTTCAATCATTTCAATTGAAACCAATTTATCGAATTTACCTTCAAGTAAACGATAATCTTTTAATTTAACTTCAACACGATGAGACAGACCCGCAGCGTCTATTCTAGCTTTAGCTTCGTCATATTGAGCTTGAGAAATGGTAATAGTAGTCACTTTACAACCATAGTTTTGCGCAGCATAGATCGCAAAACCACCCCATCCACTGCCAATTTCAACCAAATGATCCATCGGTTGAAGTTTCAATTTTTGGCATATGATTTCTTTTTTATAATCGGATGCTTGTTCCAAATTCATAGATTGATCTTTGAATACCGCGCTGGAGTACATCATGCTCGGATCAAGAAATAACTTAAAAAAGTCATTACTTAAATCATAATGCTCAGCAATATTTTTGCGACTACCTTCCAATGAGTTTTTACGCGATGCATACCAAGTTTTGAGCAAGAGTTGACTCGCCTTTGCTAAGGCACTTTGGTTCATACGATCTAAAATATCGCGATTTCTCGCAAGAATTCGCACAATCTTCACTAAATCTGGTGTCGTCCAATATCCTTGAATGAAACCTTCAGCTGCACCAAGAACCCCCTGACGAAAAAGTAGATCCATCAACTTTGCATCATGGACCTCAATCACTGCTTCTAGATCACTCACCTCACCGACTGAACCCTCCCAAATCCCTTTAAAATGAATTTGGCCGTGTTTTAATTTCAGTAAATGACGTAATACCAGCGGTAGTGAAGATTGCTCTCCCATTAACAATGATTTCATATCACAGCTTATCCTTCGTTTTATTGGGATGCCGATAAAATGGAACTCTATTTATCCAAAGCTTAAAGGCATGATAATAAATACCTGCAACCATCTTGATCGGCTCAAATAGTTTAAAAACAGCATAGCGATGAAGTTGTGAAGGAAGTGTGATGGGAGTTAACTCAAAACGCATTGATGCATCGAATTGTAATTTTTCCTCTTTAAACAATTGCATAAGCACATAATTTTGTTTTTCAGCCAAACTAAACGTCCATTGATACTTCAGATCCATTGGCATGAAGGGTGACACGTGAAAAGCTTTGTCAAACTGGAAGTGGAAGCTCGTATATTCGGAATGCTGCTCCCCCCCGGTGCGACAATCGTGAACATATACCTGTCTTTCTAACCAGGGTGTATTGGTGATTTCACTGAGAATGAACTGTAATTTTTGCTGGGCATTAAATAGAAAATAAAAAACCACCGAATTAAATCTGAAGCCAAGCGTGCGCGGCAAAGCCAACACCCGAATTTCAGCGAGCTCCGTCGGCTCTTCTAAAGTATGCTCTTCCAACACATGCAGAACCTTCTCTCGAATCGTGCCTTGATAGTTTGCCAAGAAGTCATCAGAATCTAGGCTCAGAAAGTTCCATTTTTTCGTTGACCAAAGTATCGAAGTTTGCGCGAAGTGTTCGAGCTGTTCTGGATCAAACCACAAATACGTCAGCTGACTCTGAAAAGCATAAGGCTTAGGCAAGTAACGGCGATGACGAATGTCAGCAACTGCAATTGCAAGCGGATACAGTTGCATAAGTACTCCTAAGCGGCTTGATTTGATGAATTTAATAAGGCTTCAACCACCCATGACGCACTTCTTGCACCATCTTCATGGAAGCCCCATCCCCAATAAGCACCACAAAAATAGGTCCGATTTAAACCGTTTATTTCAGACCATCTTGACTGAGCTGCAATGGATTCCGCATTAAATACAGGATGACGATAGTGACGCTGAACCCAGACTTTGTTTGGATCTAAATCAAAATTCGGATTTAATGTCGCAAAAATCTGAGTTTCACATTTCAAATTTTGTAGCTGATTCATCCAATAACTAAATCCATAATGGACACTACTTTGCTGAAATGGAGTGACTTGACCCGCTCTATTCGGTGTGACATGCACATGCCAACTTGCCCACTGACGTTTTGATTTTGGCATAATGCTGGTATCTGAATGCAACACCATATGATTGTCTTGATACTGAAATTTTTCTAATATTTCTGATTCTTTAAACGTTGGTTCAGCGAGCAACTTCAATGTGTCATCTGCATGACTTGCAAATACTACCCAATCAAACCGTTCAACTCCCTCCCCCGTTTCAATACTCACGTCATTTGCTGAGCGCTTAACTGACTTCACTTCTACTTTTTTAAACTGAATATGCTTTGCTTGAGTTTGAATTGCACGGATATATTTAGAAGACCCGCCTTTTACGGTTAACCATTGTGGTCGATCTTTGAGTTGCAACATACGATGATGTTGAAAAAAACTGACTACAAATTTATATGGAATTTGACCTGCTTGCTCCACTGGGCATGACCATAATGCACCACACATCGGATAGAGATGCTCTTGCCTAAACGCATCCGAGTATCCATGCTCGTTGAGATATTGCTCAATAGTGTAATTCGGGTCGGTCTCATCTACATCAAGATCTTTATTCGCTGCATAAAATCTGAATAGATCTGCCAGCATCGCTCTAAAACAGGTCTTTAAAAAGTTCTGTGGTTTGAATAATAATGAGAATTTCTTGGAAGGGTTATATTGCAGTCCTGTGACCTGATTATTAACTGAAAACCCCATATCGCTGCTTTGAGCTTGTACACCAAGCTCCTTCAACATCTCACAAAATAAAGGATAGTTGTGCTCATTAAAAACAATGAATCCGCTATCCACTGCAACTTGCTCACCATCGATCTTTAATTGATGAGTATCAGTATGTCCCCCAAAATAATTATTCTTTTCAAATACGGTCACCTCATGCAACTTACTCAACTTCCAAGCTGCATAAAGTCCTGAAATACCCGATCCAATAATTGCAATTTTCATCTTGATTCCTTTGACTGAACTTGAGAATGTTGGAGTTTGGCCTTTTTCGAACGCGTAATTTTACTTGCTTCATAGACTCGAGCTGGTATGGGTTTCATTCCCCAAACCAAGCCGAACCATGACATAAATTTTAAGATGTAATAGGTCACATCGATCTGCCACCAATAGAATCCTTGGCGCGTACTTCCTGCATAAAAATGATGATTGTTGTGCCAGCCTTCACCAAGTGTAATTAGAGATAAAAATAAGTTGTTGCGACTATGATCATTCGTCTCAAAATCTCGGCTTCCATAATGGTGAGCCAGTGAGTTAATGCACAATGTGGCATGAATAAGCAGAACAGTTGAAATTGCGCCTCCCCATACCAATAACTGTAAACCACTGGTTCCCCAATGCGGCCACATCCAAGCAGCCCATTCCCCAAGACCATAAATTCCGATAGCCGTTATTAAGACGATCATCAAACTAAAACGATCTAACCAAATCAGCTCCGGAAACTTCAGCCAATCTTTAATGACACTTTTACGCGTTGAAAAATTATATTCATTTAAAAACCAACCAACATGGCTATACCAAAATCCATGCGTTGATGAATGTGGGTCTTGAGGAGTATCTGTATAACGATGATGATATCGATGATGTGCTGCCCACCATAATGGTCCACGCTGCGCACTCATTGTGCCAATTAAAATAAAGATAAATTGCAGCCATCTCGAAGTTTGAAAAGTTTTGTGTGACAAATAACGATGAAAAAAAGCCGTGATTGCGAACATGCGAATAAAATAAAAAAACAACATAAATGCAAAAGCAAACCAAGAAAACCCGACCCAAAACACTGCCAGACAAGCAAGATGCAGTAGGATAAAAGGAATTATTCTGAGCCATTGAATCTGTTTACTCTCAGAGGTCAATGCATCATGTGGTACGCTTACGGACCAACTATCCAGCCATTGCATGAGGCTTTTCAACATACAGTCATCCCAAACTAAGCAATCGATCTTTATGATTTAAATAAAGTGTAGTTCTTGATATATGAAGTTTATGTGAAGCACACGCTGTATCTTGAATTTCACGCTGAATCATTGAATTTAATATTAATTTAATTTCATCATATAAACTTAACTCACCCTCATTTTGACTACACAAATGCTGATCAATGAGCACTTCAACCCCTTTTATACCCTCGTTGAGTTACATGACTGCACACTGATTAGCCAAACCCAAAAGGTATGTATCTCGATTCAACAAAATAATCATAGGCAAACCTATTGAATCTCGATATAAACTATAGGGAGAAATAAAAAACCAAGAATATTGATGAAAAAGTTGAGACAACGATGTCTGAAACGAATGTAGAAACTGTATCGGATTCTAAACTCGCCCCTGATTTAAGAATGGTGCAAATCAATCAAAATTATGTTGCTTGTGAAGAGTGCGATACTCTCTTTCGTAAATCCGATTTATATAAGAATGAACGTGCCTATTGTTCGGCTTGCGGTTCCGAGCTCTATCGTAAAATTCCAACATTTAACACACTGTTGGCCTTAGTCTGTACTGCGTTAATTATCTTTGCGATTGCCAATAGTTTTTCAATTGTTAAAGTTGAACTCCAAGGCATTTATTCAGAAACCACATTATTGGGTGCGGCTTGGGCAATGTTCGAGGCAGATCGTGCTTTTGTAGGCTTTCTTATTCTGATAACCACTTTTATTGTCCCCTTGGCCTACTTACTTCTGATGGGATATATTCTTTTGATGGCAATGTTCAATAAAAATATTATTGCAACCCAACAGTATGCATCACTTAAACTCGCATTACGGTCACTTTTTCAATTGAGAGCTTGGGGAATGGTTGAAGTATTTCTGATCGGCGTTTTGGTCACCTTAGTGAAATTAGTGGGTATGGTGGTTGTGATTCCTGGAATTGCCTTATGGGCATTTGCCATTTTAAGTGTCTTGTTGGTCTATTTGGTATCAATCAAAATCAAAGATCTATGGAACGCAATTGATGGAAATCAAATCTCATGACCATCACTTCAACTCATACGAATCAACCTGATCAGATGAAGCATTCTCCACACACTGTGCAGAAATCTGTCTTTTTAGAAACGCTTGCACCGCGTGCAATTGATCTTGAACTCACACTTTGTCATTGCTGTGGAACACTCAACCGCATGACATCTTTGTCTGCCATCGAACAAGCACGAAAATCCCGCTGTACTCGTTGTGATAGCCCATTACATACCCGTAAAACGCGAAGTTTAGAACGAACTCTAGCTTATTTAATTGCAGCGAGTATTCTTTATATACCAGCCAATGTTTTACCGATGACGATTACAGAATCTATTCTTGGTCGTCAACAAGACACGATTATGAGTGGAGTCATCTATTTCTGGAAAAGTGGTGACTATTTCGTTTCGTCCGTTATTTTTATTGCCAGTATATTTATTCCACTACTGAAATTGGTCATCCTTGCTCTCCTGCTCAGTGCTGTACATTTACAAGCCTCAAAAAAAATTCACCTCTCACCTAAGCATTGCTCGATCATGTATAGAGTCGTGGAGTTTATTGGCCGTTGGTCAATGATTGATGTTTTCGTTGTCGCCATGCTAGCAGCACTAATCCAAATTCAATCATTGGCAACTATTTTAGCAGGCACAGGTGCAGTCGCTTTTGGTGCAGTTGTGGTTTTGACCATGTTAGCCTCACTGAGTTTTGATCCTAGAATCATTTGGGACAACTATTACGTTTCAATTCTGAGTCAGCATGAAAAAAAAAATGACGCTACAGAACATTGAGATTTACATAAAACCCTTTCACTTCTTGCTTGATATTCATATGATGAAGCGTACAAACAACAACCACATTACGATTTAATAAGATCAATAACTATGTCAGAAAACCAATCGAGTAATGGTCATCCTCATGATGAACAAGTTCTGAGTCAGGTCGGTGTACCTGATAAGAAACGTAGCAAATGGAAACCTTCTCTCATTTGGATTATTCCAATTGTTGCATTACTCATTGCATTTTCATTAGCTCTCAAGGCGTATTTGAATACTGGTCCTGTTATTGAGGTTTCTTTTAGGACTGCAGAAGGCATTGAAGCTGGCAAAACTACAGTTCGTTATCGTCAAGTCAATGTGGGTCTAGTACGCGAAATTGACCTTTCGGAAGATCGGTCTCATATCATTGCTAAAATTGAACTTCGGAAAGATGCCAGTAATTTTGCTACGGAAGATTCACGTTTTTGGGTAGTGAGACCACGTATTGGTGCAAGTGGGGTTTCAGGTATCGATACTTTACTTTCTGGCGCATATATTGAAGTAGATGGCGGTAAATCAGATGTCAAAACCACTTCATTTAAAGGGCTAGAAACTCCACCCGTCGTGACTTCCGATGTTCCTGGAAAAATCTTTTTCTTAAAGGCACAAGATTTAGGTTCGCTCGATTTCGGTTCACCTATTTATTATCGAAGAATCAACGTTGGACAAGTAACCTCATACCAACTGGCTGATGATGGAAAAAGCGTTGAACTTCAAACTTTCATTAAGTCACCTTATGACAAATTTGTCACCACAGATGCGCGTTTCTGGCAAGCCAGTGGTGTAGATGTCAATTTGAATGCTTCGGGCTTTAGTTTAAACACACAATCTTTGGCAAGCATCATTTCGGGAGGGATCGCATTTGGTTATCCTGAAAATTCTGATGCAGCTCCTGCTCCGAATAAAATGAAATTTGAATTATTTGACTCTGAAAAGCTTGCGCTTAAAGAGCCTGATCTTAATCCAAGACGGATCGTAATGTATTTCAATGAGTCATTGCGAGGTTTATCAGTAGGAGCTCCAATTGATTTCATGGGTGTCGAAGTCGGTACTGTGAAAAAAATCAACACTGAGTTCTACAATAATCACTCGCAAATTCGAATGCGTGTTGATGCTGAAGTTTATCCTTCACGTATTGCTGGAGGTCATGAGTTGGACCCGCAAGGTACAGTATTCAAGCAATTTGTTGAGCGTGGTTGGCGAGCTCAAATGCGGACTGGCAATTTACTTACAGGTCAAAACTACATTAGCTTTGATCTTTTCCCTAAAGCTAAATATGCCACTGCAATCCGTCGAAATGATGGTGTAGTTGAAGTTCCAACAACTCCTACAGAATTAAAAGGCCTTCAAGCACAAGTGTCCCAAATCGCCGATAATGTATCTAAATTTCCATTGGTTGAAATTGGTCAGGACGTTCGTCAAACCTTGGCAAACTTAGATAAAACTATACGATCTTCAAAAAGTTTGGTCGATCAACTTGATGGCAAAGTTGCGCCTAATTTACAAGCCACTTTGGATGATGTTCGTAAAACAGTTCAGTCTTCTGAAACCATCTTGGCAAGTGATGCACCTTTACAACAAGATCTGCGTCGTGCCTTACAACAAATTACCCGTGCCGCAGCTTCATTACAGTTAATGGCAGATCAAATAGAACAAAATCCTGAGTCACTGATTCGTGGAAAAACAGCGGAGCCGAAGAAAGATGACAGAGAATAAATTATTGAAATCTCAGCAACGCTGCTACCTAAAAATCCTTTCAAGCTTGAGTGTTGGTTTGTTTGCACTCATCGTCAGTGGGTGCTCTTCATCCCCTACGCCTAAGTTCTATTCATTGAGCACTCAAACGCTAACATCATCTTCGTCAAATCAAAAAGTGAGGATGATTGAGGTGCTTCCTGTTGGATTATCCGATCGTTTAAACCGAATTCCATTGGTAATTCAACAAGAAAATGGGCAGGCTAAAGTATTGTTCGATGATCGTTGGACTTCTACTTTATCGGCTGAATTGAGAGATGCCGTTTCTGCGCGTTTACAGCAAACATTAGGTGCAGTGGATCGTTATAATAGTGGTATGACTGGAGGACAAGCAGCTTATCGAATTGCCTTAGATTTTTCTAACTTTGATTTCATCGAAAAATCAAATCAGCAACGCTTTATGCTTATGAATACGACTTGGACTTTACGATATGATGATCCCAATCGCCCCTTATCCACACCCAAAAACACTCAAACATTACCTCAACGTCATCAACTCAGTTGTCGGATGAGTTTTTATGAAGAAATTCCACAAAAATCTATAGACTTAAATACTTTAGTCACTGTTTCGCAAAAAGCCATTGATCAACTTTCAATCAGTATTGCAAGTTCAGTCAAGCACTTAGAAAATAGGAATCAACCTCTTACTGGTGCGGTATGTGGTTAAGCATATATCGATCACAAACTGATTTTTTATTTTAAAAAAATCATGTCTTTTAGATCTAAAAGATTAAGCAAGATCTATGACTTATTGAGATGGATCCTTTAAATAGTGAATGACTTATAGATTTGGTTCAACTAAGTGTTCCCAAAAATGGGCATCATGATTTTGAAGATATCTCCCCACCTTAGGATTGAATCGTATCACCTCCTAATAAATGATGGGAGAATGTTTTGTTAAGTACTGAATCACGTATGATTTCTTTTTCATTGCGGATCTCAAAATTTCAGCACTCGTCTGATCCATATACTAAATCGCTAAGCCTTCATCTTTAAAGCTTCCAAACAAATGAGGGTAGTGCGCTGATGTAAATATTTGAGTAGGTCGCCACAATTTGAAACTGTCATTAAACACATGGCTTCATTTTGATATTGTGCTTATTTTAAAGCTGGAGGTTTATTTTTGATAGTATAAAGACATATTTCCCCATCTTGGTTTTGAATGAGTTTTAAAAATCATCCATCTCTTTTGACTCTATACAAACTGTCTGCATAAGAAATTAGATCATAAACACTGCTATTCATGCGTGCTCTAATTTAGAATCCAAACAATATTTAAAAAAACATTTTGTGAGTAATTTGATAAAAATATTTTGTGGTAAGAATCACAAAAATTAAGCGCGACAACTGAAATGCCACAATAATTGGCACCGATAGACCTAATACTTTTGCCATTAAGGACATTTCAGCAATCCCCCCCGGAGACAGTCCAAGTAATAGAACTTTTTCATCCACTGAAGCCCATTGAATGAGTCCAAAAACAAATATAATTGAGAGCATCAATGCCAATAAATTAAAAAGAATCGTGAGCAATAAAAAACGTTTACTGTCTTTTAGAAAGCCAAATGGAAATTTACTGCCCAATGACCAACCGATACAGAGTTGTCCAAATGCAATCAACCAACTAGGCAAACTATGCTGAAGCATACCGATGTAAGACAGCAAACCAATAATTATAATCGGACCTAAAATCCAAGCATTCAGCACATTGAGATGCTCAAATAATTTTGCGATGCCTAAAGCTAATAAAAAAATCAAAATGGTGGAGCTAACATCAAAATGCTGCACGGTCATCACTGTTGTATGCCAATCAACTTCCAAATAAAGGCTCATAAAAATGGGTAATAACACAACTAGAATCACAATTCTTAGGCTATGTATGGCTGCAACTTTATCGACCTGTGCCTGATATTTTTCAGCTATATTAACCATTTCACTAGCACTGCCAATCGCTGATGCAAACCACGCCGTTGACCAATCTAGGCGATTAAAAAAATATTGAAGAGTCGCTAAAATCAAATTCAGCACGATGGACCATAAAATACCCATCAAGATAAAGATCCAATAAATCGATAATGCTTTCACAAGCGCCGGTGTGAAATACAGCCCCAAAACCATACCAATAATCACTTGCCCTGTCTGACGCCAGCGGACGTGACATGGATTAGATATCCCAAAACTGCCAATGATAAGCGTGATCAGAAGTGGACCTAATAACCAAGGTAGTGGTAGACCAACAAGAATACCAAGCCATGCACCAATGAAGGCAATTGCCAATCCTTTGGCATTCGATTTGATGTTTTCCATATTCCTCACCAATGATGGTCAACATCATGTTGACCATCAGCTTGGGTTAGATTGATTTTTGTTTTTTTACAAATAGGTATTTGCGTACAATCGGTAGGATCAGTAACAGTGCGGACATCACCCAAAGACCAATACTGATTGGACTACTCCATAAAATGCTAAGTTCACCTTGAGAGATGGACAACGCACGGCGTAAATTCGATTCCATCAACTCACCTAATACGAAACCTAAAATGAGCGGTGCAAGTGGGAAGTCAAATTTACGTAAGATATAGCCAAACACACCCAAACCAAGGCATAGCAACAGATCAAAGATATTGCTATGAATCGCATAAACCCCAATAAAACTCACGGTTGCGATAATTGGAATCAAGATATAGCTAGGTACGCTCAACATTTTTGCGAAGAAACCAACCAATGGAAGGTTCAGTACAAGCAAAATAATGTTCCCTACCATTAATGAAGCAATCAGTGCCCATACCAAAGTTGGTTGCTCAGTAAACAGTTGTGGCCCAGGTGCAATGTTATACATTAATAATGCACCCATCATGACCGCTGTAGTCCCTGAACCTGGCACGCCAAGGGTTAACATGGGAACAAATGAACCACAGGCCGCAGCATTGTTGGCACTTTCAGGTGCAGCAAGTCCACGCAAATCACCTTTACCAAACTGACTGTTGTCCTTCGCCATTTTACGTTCAGTGGTATAGGCCATGGCACTAGCTACAGTCGCACCTGCACCGGGTAAAATCCCTGAGAAGAAACCAATTAATGAGCCACGAATGATGGTTGCCAATGAACTAAAGAATTCTTTGACATTAAATAAAGAGCGTTTACCTTGTTGTAATACGACTTTACCAATGGTAGTACGTTCAAGTAACAGTAAGATCTCGCTGATACTAAATAGACCAATCACGAGTGTAGTAAAGGCGATCCCATCACTTAAACCGACACTATCAAAAGTAAAACGGTAAACACCGGTAATTGCATCCATTCCAACAGTCGAAAGAGCCAGCCCCATTAATGCCATAAGAAAGGTTTTAACAGGTTGGGTACTCACCAATCCCGTTAAACAAACGATCGCAAAAACCATCAATACAAAGTATTCAGCAGGACCAAATGCAATTGCCCACTTTGCTAAAAGCGGTGCAAATAACACAATCCCAATAAATGCAATCGTACTGCCAATAAAGGAACTGACTGAAGATAATGACAGCGCAATCCCTGCTTTACCTTGTTGTGCAAGAGGATAACCATCCAAGGTGGTCATCACAGCGCCCGCATCGCCAGGCACATTTAGAAGAATTGCAGAGATACGGCCACCATATTCGCAGCCCAAATATACAGCAGCCAATAAAATCAGTGCGCTATCGACGGGTAAACCTAAGGCATAAGCAAATGGTAAAAGAATCGCAACACCGTTGATTGGACCTAAACCGGGCAATAAACCGACGACAGTTCCAATAAAAGCCCCAATAAAGGCAATTAATAAGTTTTTCGGTTGTAAGGCAACCTCAAAACCCATCATTAAAAAATTTAATATTTCCATATGGTTGTTATCCTTAACCAAAGAGCCCAAGCGGTAAAGGCACGTCTAACACACGGTCAAACAGATAATAAGTACTCAGACTTAAGACAATACTGGTGATTACAATCGGGATCATTTTGCCGTTAAACAAACGTCCAAGTGCGATTGTGAGTAACAAAGTAGCCCCCATAAATCCAAGAAACTCAAAGACAGCAGCATAGATTGTCAAAGCCACTACACACAGGACCAATTTACCAACCAAGTGCTTTGTCCACCCTAGCTCAACTACCTCAAACATAATGGCTGGCCGAACCGTTAAGTAAAAAGCACTGAAAGTGATCAAGCTCATGAGGAGCACCGGAAAGGCTTTTGGTCCGACTGGGTCGTAAGAAATGGGGGCTTGAAAGTTCAATGCGTAGATCAATAAGCCCAATCCAATAACAGTAATGATGGCTGTAAGCATGCGTTCAGATTTCATCAGCTTCCCTCTAAACAAAACTGAGTTAGAACAACCGTCCTAACTCAGTCTGTTGATTATTTTGATAATTTGTATTCTTCCGATAACTGACGCATTTCATTGGTTTGCTTATAGACATACGCTGCTAGTTCGTCGCCAGTCATTTCAAATGGTAGTAAATCTTGATTGTCACGTACTGCATCAAATCTCTGATCTGCCATCATTTTTTCAAAGGCTTTTTTCCACCACTGATAAGCATCATCACTGACTTTTGGTCCCACATAGAAACCACGAATGACAGGCCACTCAAGGTCATAGCCTTGCTCAATTGCGGTAGGTAGATTTGAAAATTTACCTTCCAATCTATCTTTGGAAAACACCGCTAAAATACGAATTGAGCCGCTGTCTAAATGTGAACCAACTTCACTGACATTACCTACACCCACTTGTATATGCTGCCCCAAGAGTGAGGTTAAAACTTCGCCACCTCCTTCTAATGCAACGAAGCTCATATCGGCAGGATTCACGCCTGCTTTTTTCGCTAAAATTGCTGTTTGCATCCAATCCTGACCACCAACACTACCTGCACCACCAAAGCTGAGTTTCTTCGGATTTTCACGTAATGCCTTCATCAAATCATCAAGGTTTTTCAGTGGTGAATCTTTGTGAACTGCTACAAGCCCATAATCAACGGCAACACCTGAAAGCCACTTCACATCTTTTTCTGTGAAATTACCAAATTTGCCCTGGGCCAAGTTCAATAGTGAGCCTGTGGAAAATGCAATCACAGCATTATCGTTCGCTGGGTCATTGTTAACGATTTTGTTATATGCCACTGCCCCTACACCACCCGGCATATACGTTACACGAATAGGTTCTGCTAACACCTCTGTCTCTTTAAAGCCGGATTGCATCAGCTTACAGGTCATATCAAATCCCCCCCCTGGCTTAGCGGGTGCAATACATTCTGCACGTTTAGGCTGCCCTGGTTCTTTTGCTGCATTTCCTGTACCACAACCTACCAATACAGCACCAGTACATGCCAATGCTAACCATTTCATTTTTTTCATAGCAAACTATCCTTATTGCTGAATTATTAATTGATGTATGTCCATGTTTTACCTATTTCCAATCTAACCTCTGGCCTAGATTGGTTTGGGTGTTTACTTCGTTTTAGCTCGTTGTTTTGCAATTCGCTCTTCCACAGCGAACTTTAATAAAGCTGCACTGCGATAGAAACCGTGAGCGAACTTACCAAAGGGAATTGTTAAGAAGAAAGTCATAACTGTTGCGAGATGAATTATCAGGAGTAATGCCATTGCCGAGGTATCACGAAATGCCAAGAGCAATAAACCGGTGACACTGATCAGCAGAAGCAAGAAAATAAATCCACGGTCCATTGGCTTTTGCTTCACATCACCATGTAAAGGATGACGTTTAATATTGAGATATAACAATCCTACTGGGCCAATGATTAAGCCAATCCCACCCAACGTACCTAAAATTACGGGTAAACTGCTGTAGGCATATGGTGCTTGAAGACCAAGAAAATAGTGATAGAACGTTGCAACGCTTGTTGCTGCAAAACAGAGTAAAAAGCCATACATTGTGAAGTGATGATAAACACGACGGATTTGTGTATATCGATCATCTTCTTCATTACAACCTTTACCATGCCCACCATCTAAATATTTGAGCGTGAGAACATTTTTAGAAGCTTGTAGAATATCTGGCTGCGCCACGCCTTCAGGAATAATTTTAGAGGTTTGCTTCCAGAATTTTGCAATGCCTAAACCCAATAGCACAAACGCTAAAATAAACACTGAACCAAACAGCACTGCTAAGAAATTGTGAGGAAAAATGGTGTAGAAATCACCTTGGTAGCGACCAAATAGATCAGTGCCATTCATCCAAACACCTGCCAACATCAGTAAGAAAAATAGTACTGACATTGCAGAAACCAGTGGAATGCCTGTTTTTTGATAGATTGATCCAAATACAGCAGGGACTGCAAATTCTTGATAAGTCTCTAATCGAACTTGTGCCATGGCTTGCGGAATATTGACGCCAAATTCATGCGGTGGCGCATATTGGCAAGCATGTAAACACGCACCACAGTTATGACAAAGATTAGCCATATAGTGGATATCCGCCTGCGTAAACTCAAGACGTTTGGTCATGGCAGGGAAAACCGCACAAAATGTTTCACAGTATCGACAAGCATTACAAATCTGTAAGGCTTGTTTGACTTGATCTTCGTTCTGACTCAACTGCACGATAGGAATTAAATTTTTTGCATTGGCATTCATAATTAAACTCCCAACATCAGTGCAGCATTCGCCGCATTTTTTCCTGCAATACGACCAAATGTCGTTCCAATTGACATCCCCACACCTGCGGTATAACCCTGACCTAACACATTGCCAGCCATCATTTCACCTGCAACGAATAAATTTGGGCTTGGCCGATTATTGAAACGAACGGCCGCATCATCCTCCACTTTTAAACCGAGATAAGTAAAAGTGATCCCCGGACGCAGTGCGTATGCATAAAAAGGGGGGTGATTCAGCGGAACAGCCCAATGGGTTTTCGCAGGGCTTAAATTTTCAGTATGACAATTATCAAGCACAGTATGATTAAACTCACCAACGACACAGGCTTGGTTAAACTCATTCACCGTTTTCGAGAGGGTCGCCACATCTAAATTGAGCTTTGCTGCTAACTCTTCAATGCTATCTGCTTTCGTGCCTTCAAATACGGGTGGCATGAAACGTCCAACAGATTTTGAATCAATTATTGAATAGGCAATTTGATTCGGCTGCTTGGCAACTAAACGCCCCCAAATCGCATAACGTTTTGGCCAGAAGTCTTCACCTTCATCATAAAAACGTTCTGCATTTTTGTTGACGACAATCCCTAAAGATACACAGTCAATACGGGTACAAATTCCACCATCATATAAAGGAGCACGTGCATCGACAGCGACACAATGCGATTGAGATGGATCGCCAATGATATCGGCTCCTTGATCCATCATAAATTTGAGTAAGTTGCCTTGGTTGAAACGTGTACCACGTATAATAAAATTATCCGCTGGCCACTCACCATTTTCGTTTTGTCCCCAAGCTTCTTTAAGCCATGCGATGTTCGATTCAAAACCACCTGCAGCAAGAACACAAGCCGCTCCTTCAAAACGTGTACCATCTTCAGCAATAGCAGCTTTGAAAGTATTGTCGTCTAAGTCCAAGTCAACAATTTTGGTGCTATAGCGAACCTCAACACCTAAATCTTGTGCGCTTCTAAAATAGGCATTAACTAAAGCTTTTCCACCGCCCATAAAAAATGCATTAGTACGTGCGACATGCAGTGCCCCTGACAGCGGTGGTTGGAAATTCACCCCATGCTTACGCATCCAATCTCGACAAGTTGCTGTACTTCGAATCACCAAGCGTGCCAAATGTTCATTGGTCTTGCCCGCGGTAACTTTTAACAAATCCTGCCAGTACTCTTCCTCAGGATAAGCGTCCACCAAAACATCTTGTGGTGCGTCATGCATACAACGTAAATTACGAGTGTGCTGAGAGTTCCCCCCACGCCACTCTTTGGGTGCAGCTTCCAATAATAAGACAGATGCGCCTTGTTCTCTTGCTGTCAGTGCAGCACACAATGCGGCATTCCCACCGCCAATCACAATTACATCATGCATTCGATGTCTTCCCTCTCGAATTTGATGTAATTTAAGACTAAAAGTGCGAATTAACGTGATAGGCAGAATTTAAATAGGTGTTTAATAAAATTAAATAGGTTAAAAGTCTAATAACTCAGCACTTGGCCATAGTCCTTTCTGAATCAAGCTTTTAACTGTGCTTTTAATCGCCACTTTAGTTGCTAAGCTCGCGGGTGAAAGCTCTTCTTCAGCCAAACTAATTAAATAATTAATTCGATCAAGTTCTGGTTCAACCACTTTTAATAAACAAATATCCGACTTTAGATAATCAAAATGTGCACTGACAGGTTGAATGGTTGCCATGTTTAAATTGCTAACACAATTCATCAGAAGATGTAGACCATCTACTTCATAGTCAACATCTAATAATTCAACTTTTTGATCAAGAAATTTACGCAAACCATGTCTCTGACTTGGCAATACAAGTGGTAAGCGATTCACTTTTTCTAAATCAATTTTTCCTTCTAAAATACATTGTTCATAACCCTGCTCTTTTAACAAAGCACAATTGGCCATCATGAACATTTGCTCTTTCAATAAAGGTTGAACAGCCCAGTTACTATCGACATCTTTAGTAAAAATGATCGCAATATCTAGTTGCCTTGCATTGACTAAATTGGTGAGATTACCAGATAGGCTCTCGACTAAATGAATTTTTATATCGGGATAACGCTCCGACATTAGTTGCATGAAGGGAATGCCGAGTACTGATGCAATACTGGGTGAAAATCCCACACTCACATGACCTGTCAAGCGTGATGAATGCGCCGCTTCTATTGCATATTGCGCATGACGAAGTGAAAGTTGTGCCTGTTTGAAAAAAGCTAAACCTGCAGGCGTTGGAGTTACACC
The DNA here is from genome assembly GCF_056779935.1 of Acinetobacter sp. ANC_7512. Taxonomy (NCBI): domain Bacteria; kingdom Pseudomonadati; phylum Pseudomonadota; class Gammaproteobacteria; order Moraxellales; family Moraxellaceae; genus Acinetobacter; species Acinetobacter sp. ANC_7512. Next base: position 28,763 of record NZ_JBWYIX010000014.1, read on the forward strand.
TGTAGAGTTACGTTGCAATAACCTTGTACACAGCTCATCTTCTAACTTTGCAATTTGCTGGCTAAGTGCTGATGTGCCCACATCTAACTTCTGCGCAGCTTTACCTAAACTTCCTGACTCAACAATCGTAATAAAGTATCTAAGTTGCTTCAGTTCCATATGCCTCCCCCTACCCATACGAATATTAAATAAGCATCGTACTTTTTCGTTTTATCAGTTTTAATTAGCAATAAAAAAGCCACTTAATATAAGTGGCTGATTTATAACAAGAATTTTGGTGGAGATGGCGGGAGTCGAACCCGCGTCCGCAAGCACTACACTCGAGATTACTACATGCTTAGATATCGTCTATTGTTTTAACCCTCAAAGACCCGACGAACAGGGTTAAGAGAGCGATCCTTTAAGTTTAGTACAACACCCCAAGGCTTGATGTTATACGGACTTGTGTGCGTGCGCTTCAGTCGGGATCTCTAACCACAAGTATTCAGAGATGCGGACAAGCTGCCCTTAGGCAGCTAGAGCGTAAGATTCGTCGTTTGCGACTATTTAAAATGCAAATTTTATTTACGAGAGAAAATGCGCTCTCGGCATGCATCTATGAGTTTCATCACCAGCGTCGAAGCCAGGAACATCCCCAAAGTACAACGCAATCATAGCATAAAAGTTTGAAAATACGACCTCTAATTTCACAACAATTACACATACACATGCGCTTATTTCAATAATTGAGATAAAATCCCTTTTTTCAAGTTCAAAATTGCATATTTTATGAGTTATTTACTTGCACTGGATCAAGGGACGACGTCAAGTCGTGCGATCATTTTTGATGAACATGGAAACGTTCATGCAACAGCTCAAAGAGAAACTAAAATACGAACCCCAAAGTCAGGCTGGGTAGAGCAAAATGCACAAGAGATTTGGAGCTCACAAATCGCAGTGGTACAGCAAGCAATTGCTGATGCGCGATTACTGCCTAAAGATATCAAAGCTTTAGGCCTAACTAATCAACGTGAAACGACAGTGATTTGGGATAAAAAAACTGGTGAACCTCTAGCCCCTGCGATTATTTGGCAAGATCGCAGAGCGAGTGATTGGTGTAATTCCCTCATTCAACAAGACTTACAAACCAAGATAAATTTCACCACAGGACTCCGCATTGATCCTTATTTCAGTGCTGGAAAATTAGTGTGGTTACTTGAAAATATTAATGGTTTAAGAGCTCGTGTGGAACAAGGCGAAGTGGCTTTTGGCACCATTGATAGTTGGTTAGTTTGGAATCTCACTCAAGGTGCTGAACACGTAATTGAGGTTTCTAATGCTTCAAGAACCATGTTAATGAATTTGCATACCCAGCAATGGGACGATGAGTTGCTCGCACTATTTAACATCCCAAAAGCAATACTACCCGAAATCGTGGCTTCTGATTGCCATATTGCCAATACAGCCAAAGGTCTCTTAGGTGCAGAAATTCCAATTACAGGGATTCTAGGTGATCAACAATCAGCCTTATTTGGTCAATCATGTTTTGACGTAGGCTCAGCAAAAAACACCTATGGTACTGGCTGCTTTATGTTATTCAATACAGGTGATCAAATTCAACTGAGTCAGAATCAGCTTCTCTCCACTTTAGCTTGGCAATGTAAAGAACACACCTCGTATGCGCTTGAAGGTAGTGTTTTTATGGCTGGTGCAATTGTACAATGGTTACGTGATGGACTTGGAATTATTCAAAGTAGCCAAGAAGTTGAACAATTGGCGTGTCAAGTTAACAGTACCGATGGTGTCGTACTTGTTCCTGCCTTTACAGGCTTAGGAGCACCTCATTGGGATACGGATGCCCGCGCATTATTATGCGGTATGTCTAGAGGGACAAATAAAGCACATATTGCGCGAGCAGCTCTCGAATCAATCGCATTTCAAGTCGCTGACGTTTTGAATGCCATGCAATCTGATATTCAAAACCCTTTAAAAGAATTACGTGTAGATGGTGGTGCGAGTCAAAATGATATGCTAATGCAATTTCAAGCCGACTTACTGAATGTTCCTGTGTTAAGACCGCAACTTTTGGAGTCAACGGCTTGGGGAGCTGCGGCAATGGCAGGTTTAACTGCAGGTGTATTTAAAAATCCGTCTGATATTGCGGCATCATGGAAATTGGAAAAAGCCTTTGAGCCAACAATGTCTGAAGATCAACGTCAATTTCATTTACATCAATGGAATAGTGCGTTAAAACGTTCAAGATCAGATGTTTAGTATAAAAAACCGCCTACAAGGGCGGTTTTTTTATAAGAGATACATAGATTTTTCAATATGCGTATGAAGCAATACCTGTTGCAATTGCTTTACCTTCATCATTCACCATATTCATGCGCATCGTACAACCTTTGCGACCCATGCGTAGGACTTCAGCAGTGGCAATAAAATACTTTCCACGCCCTGGTGATAAATAATCCACTCGCATATCCACTGTTGCTAAACGTGAAACTTTCTTTAAAGTTTCAGGCAACATATCAGGCTCTGCACGCTTGTAAAGCTCGCCCATTGCAACAATCCCGCCAATACTATCAAGTAATGTTGCCGCTACACCGCCATGCAAAATTTGGAAAGAAATATTACCAATGAGATTAGGTTTCATCTCAATATAGCCTTGGATTTCACCTTCTACGACACGCATTTGCATTTCGTTATAAGCGAAATAAGGAGAGGTATTAAATACTTGAGTGAGTTGATTTAATACCACTTCAAGATCAGGTTTAGCACCTAAATGGAGGTTACCCATCCATTTTTTTTGGGAATCGTTCATACAAAACTCAAATTAACATCATGAGAAAAAACCATCAGCATTTTCCCAAAAACCGCCTTAAGGGGGCTACAATTAGACCCAAGTAAAATACCAAACATCGAGATTGTGATGACTTATACGTTTAATCGCCCTGCTTTTCCTGCAACACGCATGCGCCGTATTCGAAAAAATGACAAACTCAGAGCGATGGTGAGAGAAACACATCTTTCTGCTGAACATCTCATTTATCCGGTATTTGTTCTACCAGGTCAAAATCAAACCCAAGAAATACCTAGTATGCCAAATATTCACCGTCTTTCAGCTGATTTGTTGTTAAACAAAGCTGAAAAACTTTTAGAATTAGGTGTATCTAAATTAGCTTTATTCCCAGTTACCCCACAAGAAGACAAAAGTTTAACTGCTGAAGCAGCATGGAGAGATGATGGTTTAGTTCAAAGCACTGTCCGTCTTCTAAAAAAAGAATTACCAGAAATGGTACTCATCACTGATGGCGCTTTAGACCCTTATACAACACATGGTCAGGATGGCATCATCGATGAAACAGGTTATGTCCTGAATGATGAAACTGTTGAGTGTCTGATTAAACAAGGTTTAAGCCATGCAGAAGCAGGAGCCGATGTTTTCGCACCGAGTGATATGATGGATGGTCGTATTGCTGCGATTCGTCAAGCATTTGAAGCAAATGGTCATATTTATACCAATATCATGGCTTATTCTGCCAAATATGCATCAAGCTTCTATGGTCCTTTCCGTGATGCAGTGGGTTCAGCATCTAATTTAAAAGGTGGTAATAAGTATAACTACCAAATGGATGTAGGAAACCGAGCTGAAGCTCTTCACGAAATTGCACTAGATATTCAAGAAGGTGCAGACATGGTGATCGTAAAACCAGGGATGCCATATCTAGATATTGTACGTGAAGTTAAAGACACATTTGGCATTCCAACATTTGTTTATCAAGTGAGTGGTGAATATGCCATGTTGGCAGCAGCAATCCAAAACGGCTGGCTTTCTGAAAGTGTGATTTTAGAATCATTGATGAGCTGTCGTCGTGCTGGTGCAGATGGAATTTGGACCTATTTTGCTGAAGATGCTGCAAAAATGCTTAAAGATCTGTAATACACTATTGAATCAAAAGCGCTTTTCCATAAAGCGCTTTTTTTCTACTAAAATCATCATCATTGTATTCGAGACCCAACTTTTAACTCACTCATTTAACATCTTACATCTCATCGATCTCTTTACATCATTGAGATTATTTGCACGATTAGAGCTTGAATATGGTCTAATACACCCCATCATTATGAAGGTGGATAAAAATGCACGTTGCCATCATTGGATGTGGAATTAGCGGCTTACTAACAGCGCTTGAATTACTCGAACAAGGTTGTGAAATTACCCTCATTGATCAAAAACAAGCAGCTAAAGCTGCATCTTGGGCAGGTGGTGGTATTTTGTCACCTATGTATCCTTGGCGTTATCCCAAAGCAGTCAATCAATTGGCACAACATGGTAAATCGTTATATCAATCTTGGAATCAAAAAATTCAACCATTGAGTGGCATTGATTTCGAAATTCACGATTCAGGCATGTTAATTTTTGATGAAGATGATTTTGAGATTGGACTCAGTTATAAGGCGCAATATAACGAGCCGATGCAGCATTGCGATTTACTCGACGAGACTCAATTAAGAAATCTGAATCCACGAGTTTCTAATACTTTCAAGCAGGCTTTGCATTTTCCACAATTGTCTAATGTTCGTAATCCTCGTCTTTTAAAGTCTATTCTGACTTATCTTAAATCACATTCAAAAGTAAAGATTATCGAGCATAAGTGGGTAGAAAAATTACTGATTCAAAATCAGCAAGTGCAATCCATTGTTCTGCATGATCAACATCAAATTAAAGCTGATCAGTATGTTATCGCTACTGGAGCTTGGTCGGCACATTGGGCATCACAACTCGATTTCAATATCCCTGTTCAACCTGTTCAGGGGCAGATGAGCCTATTCAAAACCCCTGAAAACTGGCTACCCACGATGTGTATGTACAATGTCATGTATATGATTCCACGTCGAGATGGCCATATCGTCTGTGGTTCCAGTATGGCGGAATTAGGTTTTGAACATCGCCCAAATTTGAAAACACAACAATCCATTTACCAAGCATGCATTCAACTCATACCTGAACTTAAAAATTTCCCGATTGTGCAACAATGGGCAGGCTTGAGACCTAGCTCACCTGATGGAATTCCATATATCGGTTTAATGCCTGAAATGAAAAACTTATGGGCGAATTTTGGTCATTTTAGAAATGGTTTATGCATGGGGCCAGCTGCAGCGCAGTTACTACGACAACTCATGCTGAATCAGACCACCCTCGTTGATCCTAGACCCTATGACCCATCTTTGAAGTTTCAAGTTTAATGTGATGGAAGTAGTTGCTCCAACGCCATTTTGAGTTCTGGATACTGAAATGTATAACCTGCTTGAATAAGTGCTTCTGGTATAACGTATTGTCCATTTAAAACCAATTGAGACTGCTCACCTAACATGATTTTAAACAATGAATCAGGCAGACTTAAAAGCGGTTTCTTGTTTAAAATTTTTGCTGCGGTGCGAACAAAATACACCTGATTCGTTTGTTCAGGAGCAACGAAATTAAAAACTTCTTTTGGTGTGTCATTCAACATCAGAAATTCAATCGCCTGAATCACGTCCTGAATATGAATCCATGCTAAGGGCTGCTGACCTGAACCAATTTTACCTACCAGATTAAATCGAATCGGTAAGAGTAATTGTTGTAAAATTCCTCCGCCATGCCCAAACACCACGCCTAAACGAATGACCTTAATATCAAACTGATTTTTGTGTTGGAGAGCCGACCTCTCCCACTCTTGGCAAAGTTCGGACATAAAGATCGGTTGAGATAATCCCTGCTCATTGTTTTTTTCTGACCATTCTTGATCAGGATCAATACCATAATATCCTACAGCAGAACCAGAAATAATTCGCTTGGGATGTTGCTGATGGGTCAGCAGATAATGTAATAATGCATCGGTCGTATTCACTCGGCTGTCGATGAGTTTTTGTTTTCGCCTTTGCGTCCAGCGACCATCACCAATACTTTCACCCGCTAAGTTAATAACATAGTCAATTTGAGCGTGTTGGATATCATCGAAAGATTGAACCCATGTCAAACGTGGATGCTTCATTTTTGGATTGGACTGTCGGCTTAAACCAATCACTTGATAATCTTGATCTAGCAAATATGCAACCAAATAAGATCCAATAAAACCTGTTGCACCAGTAACCAAAACGCAAGGATGATACATAGAAATACTCTTATGATCTGATCTCTCTATCATGGTGAAAGATGCCTTTGAGCTCAATTCATGATTACTTATTTACCACCAATTTATTCGCCATGCGCTTCGCTTGTGGACCATAAAACCAAAAGGTAATTAAATATAATGGTATCGCTAGCATCAAAATCATAATTACACTGAGACTTAAGAAACTGGAATTTTGGACATAGAGTAAAAAGTTCTGCCAAATTTCAGGGTCTTTTCTCGAAAAAAATAAAATACTTAAAAAAACACCAAGAAAGTTATAGCCCCAAAAGATCAACGTAAAACCTAATGTGAATTTTTTACGTTCTTGATCCGAAGGTGCACGTTGTTGTTGATCAATAAATTTATATAAAACAACTATCATCGCTATTAAATATGGAAGTGCAGTGACTATTCCTGCAATTGCCGAAGGCAATAACGCTGCCAAAATACCTGCAACCAGCGTTAATCCTAAGCAAAGTAAAAAGAACCATAAAAAATATTTTATTAAAGAAACCATAACTCTCAGACGCAATAAATTCCTGTCACAAAGCATAACCGAAAATAAATCAAATATTTTTAATTTTCTTGTCAACCGAATCACAACCTTATGCGTTATATAAGGTACAAGGTCAGTAGCAACCGCGTAGTCATTGCACCGGCATCCGCAATGATACACGGTGACCTTATACCCCAATGAGACCTATAAATCATGCTTCTTGCAGAAAAATTTAGTTTAGCAGCCTAAATTTGTATGACTGAAGTATTTTGGCCGACGATTTCACATCACTCGAATCGTCGGCTTTATTTTTGAAATTTATAAATTTTCTAAATATACTTTTATCTATAAAGATGAGATAACAATCAGAATAAATCCTAGCACCAATGTATAAAGAAAAAATTAAACATAAAATTAGTCTAAAAAAACGTCTAAATTTTAAATCAGACTTTTGGGATGTATTGAATTATCCATTCACTCGCTTTCTTATCAATATCGTATTAGTTTGCTATTGCTTTGTTTTTATTAAAGCGTTTATTAATCATCAATTTCACATACCGCTTACAATCATCAGTTTACTCTGTGGTGTTTTTTATCAAAGTTATCAAATCATTAGAAACAAAGAAAAAATCTTAATTTATTCAATTTTAAGCCTATTTTTGAGTGCACTTTCATTTATTTCTATACAGAGTAATAGCTCGAATCCATTAATAATTTGGGTCTATTTCTATCTTGGTGCTTACTTAATAGTTTTTTCTCTAGAGCATCATCAGAGTTTAACCACACCTTTTGGTGAAGGGCTTAGTTTTTTATTCGCACTTGGAATTTGCTATTGGTTTTTCGAAAAACAGATGCTTGGTGTTGATACAGTATTATCGACATTCATCACAATAATCTTGTTAATATTTTTACTCTATTCGATTTTACATGCCTTTTTTGAAATTAAGCATCATCATTTAAGCCGTTTTCTACTGAGTTTCTTTACTTGTTGTTCAATTTTAATTTTGTCTATTGATCAAATTATAGAACTTTATTCACAGGGCGATATTACATCTGAGCATCGTTGGGTTGAGCGTTTAATTTTATTATTTCGATATTTTTTACTCGGTTTATCGTCTTTATATCTTTTTCAAAACTTAATGCTGCTTCTCAGCTATTTTCCCAATAAATACACGCGTTCTTATTTTTCAGATGTCAAACAAAATACGCTGATCCATATCAAACGTTTTTCAGAAGATCAAATTTCTAAAACAGAAGCTTGGTTTGCACTCATTTTTACGGTTTCAGTCTATTCTTTAAATTATATCTATCAAATAATTCCCATCAATATGAGTATTTGGCTAAGCATTCTATTGGTACCCTTAGTCATCCAATCTTTTTTTAATTATAAAATAGATCATTCGTCAACAGCAGCTAAACAGCATGTATCCTCGCCTCATAAGCAAATCTCGATCAACTCGAGAATCAAAAATAGAAACAAGAGAAAAAGACGAAAAAAGAGTAAATCGAATAAAAAATAGCGATTAAAAGCTGTCTTATAGAGATGTTAAAAATTTCGATGTTTTAAAGTCCGATATTGGATAAGATGACAATTGAGATGTTTTGGGGTTCGGTAATGGCAGTGCGTTTTTTTCATACTTCAGATTGGCATTTGGGGCAATTTTTTCACAATCATGATCGTGACTATGAACACACGCAGTTTTTAAACTGGCTACTTGCACAAATTCAACAAAAACAACCGAATGCCCTGCTGATTGCCGGTGATATTTTTGATGTGGTCAATCCTGCATCATCTGCACAAAAACAGTTATACCAGTTTCTCACCGATGCCCATGCCATTGCCCCGCATATGCAAACCTTAATGATCGCAGGTAATCATGATTCCGGTTACCGCATTGAACAGGTTGAACCTTTTTTAGCGAAATTCAATGCCAAAGCGGTCGGTATTATTGGCAAACAGGATGGTGAATTTGACCTCGATCGTTTGTTGGTACCTATTTATGATGCTGATAAAAATATCGTTGCTTGGTGCTTAACCCTGCCTTATTTACGCAGTGCCGAAATTACAGGCTTAAATGAAAACACCACCAACAGCCAAAATGCGATTGCCTATTTACACCAACAACTTATTGCGGAAGCTAAAGCGCGTAAACAACCCAATCAAGCCTTAATTTTGATGTCACATGCCCATATGCAAGGCGGTGAAACCTCAGATTCCGAACGTCCAATTGTGATTGGTAACGAAGAGGCTTTATCCACTGCATTATTTGATGATGTGATTGATTATGTGGCACTCGGTCATTTGCATAAACCGCAAAAAGTTGGACAGGAACATATTCGCTACAGTGGCTCACCTATTCCACTGTCTTTTAGTGAACGCAACTATAAACATCAAGTGGTTGAAGTCACCATTGACCCCGAAGCTGATGAACAAAATCATTGTCAATATCAAGCGCACATTATTCCACGTACCGTGGATTTGATTCGAATTCGTGGACCCTTGTCTGAATTAATCACTACGGTACATGCCCTGCCAAAAGGCGAAATTGACAATCTCAATGCACGACATTTTCTAGAGATTGAATATACGACAGATGCCCCACCGCCTGTAGACTTACGTCAGCAGATTGAACTGGCACTGCCACCAAATCGTTATCGTTTACTGCGTATAGCTCGAATTTATCAAAAAGCAACGGAGCAAAACGATGAAAGTCACAAAGTCGATTTAGCGCCCCCCACCCCTGAAAAATTATTTTTAAGCTTGTGGGAAAAAATGGGCTATGAGCAGGATGAATCGGTGAAGCGTGATTTCTTAACTTTGCTTGAAGCGGCACAACACGATTTGGATCAAAAAGCGCACTAAGGACAGGTCATGAAAATTATTCGACTCAGTTTAAACAACTTGGCCTCTTTAGCCGGTGAACAACATATCCATTTTGAACAAGCGCCATTGGCTCAAGCAGGTCTGATTGCCATTACTGGTAAAACAGGTGCAGGAAAATCGACGCTGCTCGATGCCATGTGTTTAGCTTTGTACGATGAAATCCCACGTTTACGTGGCGCAGCTGGCAGCATGAAAGATGTAGGCGGTAAAGACATTTCAATTAAAGATTCGAAGAATATTCTGCGTCGTGGTACCACCGCTGGTTTTGCTGAACTTGAATTTCTTGCCCTTGATGGTAAACGCTATTTGGCGCGGTGGGACATTAGCCGTGCGCGTAAAAAAGTTGATGGCAATTTAAAAGTCGAGCGCTTTGTTCAATGTTTAGATGATGGCGCGACCTTAACGCAAAAAATCTCGGAAGTGACGCCACTGATTGAAAAGCTGATTGGTCTCAGTTTTGAGCAATTTACCCGTGCAGTCCTGTTAGCACAGTCTGAAGTGGGGGCATTTTTAAAAGCCAAAGACTATGAACGTGCAGATTTACTCGAATATTTAACCAATTCGCAAATTTTTAGTGAAGTCAGTAAAAAAGCCGCTGATAAATTTAGTGAAATTAAACAGCAACGTACTGATTTAGAAAAGCAACTCGGTCATATTGATATTCTGAGTGAAGAACAACTTGCAGCCTTAAATCAACGACATCAGCAGTTAAAACAACAACTCGTACATTTGGCACAATCAGAAAAGCTGCTTGAAAATGAACGTAAATGGTATCTTGAGCGTGATCAATTGTATGCTGAAGTCCATGGCAAAAAAGAGATTTATGAAGTTCAGCTTGATGCCGTAAATAAATCTGCAGCACAACAACAATTGCTACAACAGCTTGATGCATTTCAAGCCATTCGTGAACAATATGTACAGCGTGCACGTTTAGAACCACAAAAACTTGAGGTGCAACAAAAACAACTGGCCTTTCAAGCTGAGTTTGTCTCTTTACAACAACAAGCTACTACTGAACAACAGCGCTTAAAAGCCTATGAACATGCCCAAGCGCAATTTGAGCAGCAACGTTTGGATATTAAGCCTCATCTTGAACAAGGCTTAAAGTTGGATCATGACATTCACAGTATTTCTGAACAGTATAAAAAACTCAGTGCAGATAAAGATCAGCTTGTTCTCAATGAATTAGTACCGTCAAAACATGCTGTGGAACAACAACAGACCAGCGTATTGGCTTGGCAAAACAAACAGCAGCAAATCAACTTTGAGTTAACCCAAAGCCAATTTTTACAATGCTATGACCAAGAACCACAAAGTACTTTGCAGGCGCTACAACACTATGTAGAGCAATATCATTTGCTTCATCAACAAGAGCCAGAACTATTACAACAATCCTTTGCAACTTTAGAACAGCAACAGCAAACCTATGTACAACGTCTGCAAAGCTATGTGGCTCAACATGAAAGTCTTGACGCTTTGACACAATCGCTAAAAAACATCCAACAACAGCGTGAACAGCAGCAAAGTACTGTATTACGACTGCAACATCAGCAGCAGCAGCTAGATCAAGTCATTAACCATATCAGCGAAACACACGACCTGACAAGCTCAATCGCTGAACAACAAAAGCAACTGCAGATTATTCAACAGACCCTTGAAAAACGCCTGAGCGAAAAAGCCACACAAGAAGCTGCTTATACTCAACTACAAAGCATCTTGGAGGCACAGCGTCTATTACATAGCGAAAACGTGCAGCATTTACGTGAACAGCTAAAAGCCAATCAACCATGTATGGTCTGTGGTAGCCATGAACATCCGTTTTTAGACCATCATCAACGCTTAGAACAAGGTTTATTGCAACTACACGAGCACCAATTGCAAGAGGCTCGTCAACAATTGGAACAGGTCAATCGTGAGGTACAGCAAGCACAGATTGAGCAATCCAAAGTACAGACCTTACTTGAACAGCAACAACAGCGTATGGAACAGCTCACGCAATTCACTCAGCAACAGCTCGAGCATATTCAAGCAGCATTACAACAACTGGGTTTAGATCTCGACACGGCAGACCCGATTCAGTTACAGCAGCGCATAATGCAGCAGATCGAAACACTGCAATCGCATATCGAACAACAACAGGCACAAGAACAACAACTTGGTCAATTGCTTGAGCAATGGCGTAAGGAGCAACAGCAACAACAGCAATTACAATTGAATATTCAACGTCGTGTGCAACTTGATCAAGGTATTCAACCCATTGTGCAGTTACTGCCTGCTCGCTATCAGCAAGACATGCCAATACATTGGGTTGCTGAATTACAACAGCAGCTACAGCAACGTGTTGCATTGCTCACCATGCAAAAACAGGTAGAGACATCACTGCTGCAAGCACAGCAGGAACTTGAAAAAATGACGCTGCGCTTTGAAGCAGCGCAAAAGCACGAACAACACCTGACTCACCAGATTGAACAACTGATTGAGCAAGGCAAAATGTTACGCTCGAAACTTGCGGAACTGACCCAAGACTATGCCGGTCAAAGCTACCGTTATGCTGCGGATTGGCAAAAACATTTAGAGGAAACTGCTATCGCCCATGCCAATGAGGTTCATGCACAACGCAGTAAAACTGCACATGCTGAACAACAGCTGAATGCAGCCAATTTACAACAGCAGCAGTTGCTCAGTGATTTACATCATATTGAACAGGCATTACAGCAAGTACAACAGGCTATTCAGCAATGGCAACTGAGCCATCCGACCGTGACCACAGATCAAATCACGACATGGTTAAGCATTGATTTAGCCCAACATCAACAAATACGCCATGAGTTAAATACGCAGCGACAACTTTTAGAGAATGCCAAAACCGCTTGGCAAGTTTTAGAAGAACGTTATCAAGCCCATTTAAAACATCAGCCTGAACATGATCTCAGCATGCTCGAGCAGCAACTTGCGAACTTGCAAATGGAAAAGCTCGCTCAACAAGAAGCACTCACTGATACAGAAACTCAATTACGTATGAATGCTGCCAATCAAGCCAACTATGCTAAGTATCAAAGCCAAATAGAACAAATCAAGGCGGAAGAATATCGTTGGGGACGTATCTACGATTTGATTGGGCATAAGGAAGGCACCAAGTTTAAAAAGATTGCTCAAGAGCATCATTTAGATATTTTGGTGGAATATGCCAATCAGCAATTACAGCCGCTTGCGCCACGTTATCAGTTGCATCGTATTCCTGACAGTTTAAGTTTGGCCATTATTGACCTAGATATGAACAGCGAAGTTCGACCTGTGTTGTCCTTATCAGGTGGTGAAACTTTCTTAGTGTCTTTAGCCCTTGCTTTAGCGATTGCTAACATGGCATCAGGTTCAATGAAACTTGAATCACTGTTTATTGATGAAGGCTTTGGCACGCTCGATCCTGCATCACTACATATGGTGATGAATGCCTTAGATCATTTACAAAGTCAGGGACGTAAAGTGGTGTTGATCTCGCATGTACAGGAAATGCATGAACGCATTCCAGTACAGATTCAGGTCAAACCTGTAGGTGCAGGTGCCAGTACCATTAATATTGTCGGTTAATGATTAATGATAAAAAGTTGAAGCCGTCAAATGACGGCTTTAATCTAAGCCAGTTTTCTTAAAGTTAAAATTTGCTCAGCTCGTCCAAAAGGTCCGTTCAGATCATGAAGAATAGATGAAGTTAACCCGATACCGTCATCACCATATTGTTGCACTGTTTCCAGACCTAGCCACTTACCTATTGGCATACGATAGAGATGTATCTGTAAATCTAAATTTGGAAAAGTATAGTTAAACGGCCAACCTTGTCGTGTGACAATTCCATTCGCTGTATCGACCATTCCCATCAACTTCACAAAGTCTGAATGTATTTGTCCTTCAACCATGTCATAAGGATTGGTTAGCCATACAATGCCCTTGCCTGCCCGTCGATCTAAACGGCGTGCCTCAAGTGATTGAATATAGCCTCCAGGCCAGTTTCTAATTTCTTCCCATAAGATCCCCTCGTCAGGATCAGCAACTTTTTGATCTTCTAATCCTGCGACTGCCTGAGTATCACTCATCATCATTCGCCAAGTACGTGCCTGAATACAGCTTTTACCATGTGCAGACATGGTCGACTCGATCAATTCAATGGTTTTTCCAGGTCGAATAATTCGAGTTTCAATTTGAAACTCCCCAGCGGGTATCAGGCCCAAAATATCTAAACTTATACGTCCAATCCGTAGGTCAGACCGAGCAGAAAAGTGATCCAACTCTGCACAAATAATCCCTGTTGCGGGCGCCATATGCTGTTCGTGCGCATTCCATGCACCTTGAGCATGTATAGTCGACTTATACTTAGCCAGTACTGATCCATCATCACACACTTTTCGTTCTAAAAGCTGATAATACGAACTCATCCAATTCTTCCCTGTTTTATGATTATGTGAAATATATTGGTTTATTTTTATACATAAAAAGTTGTATTTACAATGACAGCGACTGAACCCGAAAGTTCAGTGCAGACTGAATCCAATCATTTTGAGTAATCTCGCGCCCCAAATAAGGCCGTCCCTATGCGAACCATAGTCGATCCAGCGCTAATCGCATCTTGTAAATCACCCGACATTCCCATACTCAAGGTATCCCAATCAGAAGGATGTGCATGATGCTCTTTCATCTGATCAAAAAGTGTCTTGGCATCATAGAGTGCATCTACATTGCCAGGTGCTGGAATGACCATTAACCCTCGTAATCGAAGTCGAGGTAATATGCTCATTTGAGCAACCAGATCTTCGACCTCTGAAACTGCACAACCATCTTTGCTTTCTTGAGCATCAATATTCACTTGAAGACAAATATTGATAGGCTCCTGTTCGATTGTGCGTTGATTAGAGAGTCGCTCTGCGATAATAAAGCGATCAACCCCATGCACCCATGCAAATTGTTCAGCCAACTGTTTGGTTTTATTGCGTTGTACATGACCTATAAAATGCCATTCGATGTCTAAATCATTCAGCGCTTTGATTTTATCTAATGCTTCTTGCAGGTAATTCTCACCAAATGCTCGTTGACCAGTCTGATACATTTCTCTCAAAATATCCGCTGGATGCGTTTTGGAAACAGCAAGGAGTTTAACCTCGTTAGATTGTCGTTGAGCAACTTCACAGGCTTGTTCAATTTGTTGAATGACACTATTTCTCGCTTGCTCTAGACTCATCATGTATAGCTATCTCAGTTAATTTATCTTTTTTTACTTTCTTGCACGCTAACTGTTGGTTAAGCTGTAGGAAAGCCTTATTATTCTATCAAAATAATTACGATTTTAATGCGTTCGGGGAATTTATGGATATTACAGAATTACTGGCATTTTCAGTGAAAAACGGGGCGTCTGACTTGCACCTTTCTGCGGGAATGCCACCGATGATTCGTGTTGATGGTGAAGTTCGTCGTATTAACTTACCAGCCTTAGAACACAAAGAAGTACACCGCTTAATCTACGACATCATGAATGATAAACAACGTCGCGATTATGAAGAAAAATTAGAAACCGATTTCTCATTTGAAGTACCTGGTGTAGCACGCTTCCGTGTCAACGCATTCAACCAAAATCGTGGCGCTGGCGCGGTATTCCGTACCATTCCTTCTCAAGTGATTTCTATGGAAGACTTGGGCATGGGGCAAATTTTCAAAGACATTTGCGCCTATCCACGAGGAATTGTTTTGGTCACAGGACCAACGGGTTCAGGTAAATCGACTACGCTTGCGGCGATGATGGATTACATTAACGACAACCGTTACGACCATATTTTAACCGTCGAAGATCCAATTGAATTTGTGCACCAATCCAAAAAGTGTTTGATTAACCAGCGAGAAGTGCATCGTGACACACATGGTTTTAATGAAGCACTACGCTCTGCACTGCGTGAAGATCCAGATATTATTCTCGTCGGTGAAATGCGTGACCTCGAAACCATTCGACTTGCACTCACTGCTGCGGAAACTGGTCACTTGGTGTTTGGAACACTGCATACCACATCTGCCGCAAAAACAATTGACCGTATTATCGACGTGTTTCCTGCCGATGAGAAAGACATGGTTCGTGCCATGCTTTCTGAATCGCTTCAAGCCGTCATCTCTCAAACACTTTTGAAGAAAACAGGTGGCGGTCGGGTAGCTGCTCACGAAATTATGATTGGAATTCCAGCGATTCGAAATCTCATCCGTGAGAACAAAGTTGCACAAATGTATTCTGCAATACAAACCGGTGCAAATTATGGCATGACCACTCTCGATCAAAGTCTCAAAAATCTTGTCGCGAAAGGCATTATTACCCCGCAAGTTGCACGTACTGCGGCTAAACAACCAGAATCATTTTTATAAAAATGGACGTCATTTGATTTAGGGGAATCAAAATGGATTTTAATGACCTGCTCGACATGATGATTGCGCGCAAGGCTTCAGATTTATTTATCAGTGCAGATATTGAACCATCAATGAAAATTAATGGTGAAATTGTGCCTGTAGTTAAAACAAAACTCACTGGTGAAATCATAGGTCAATTGATTCACTCGATTATGAGTGAAAGACAACGAATTGAATTTGCTGCAACACACGAATGTAATTTTGCTATTGCCAATCGTGATAAAACTGCACGTTTTCGTGTAAGTGCTTTTCAGCAACGTGATCAACCTGGCATGGTTTTACGTCGGATTGAAACTGTCATTCCAAGTATTGATGAGCTGAAACTACCGCCCGTCCTTAAAGATCTAGCAATGACTAAGCGCGGGATCATCTTATTTGTAGGTGCTACTGGTACAGGTAAATCGACTTCGCTTGCAGCAATGATCGGTCATCGTAATCAAAATTCTAAAGGTCATATCATTACCATTGAAGACCCAATCGAATTTATTCATCAACATCAAGGCTGTATCATAACTCAACGTGAAGTTGGAATTGATACAGACTCATTTGAAATTGCACTGAAAAACACACTCCGCCAAGCACCTGATGTCATTCTTATTGGTGAAATTCGCTCACGTGAAACCATGAACTATGCGATTAGTTTTGCTGAAACAGGACATTTAGTATTTGCGACCTTACATGCCAATAATGCCAACCAAGCCTTAGATCGTATTATTCATTTCTTTGAGACAGATCGTCACAGCCAACTGTTTATGGACCTCTCACTGAACTTGAAGGCGATCATTGCACAACAGTTAATTGCGACTCCTGATAAAAAATCACGTCATCCTGCAATTGAAATCTTAATCAATTCTCCACTGATTTCAGACTTAGTGCGTAAAGGCGAAGTTCATGAAATTAAGGAAGTCATGAAGCGTTCCCGTGAAATTGGAATGCAGACGTTTGATCAAGCGCTATTTGACTTATATAAAGCTGAGAAAATCACTTATGACGAAGCATTACGTCATGCTGACTCTGCCAACGATTTACGCTTACAAATCAAACTCTCTGAAGAAGATCCAAACTATCTGTTGAATTCTGGCCCCCGCCTCACTTTTGATGGTCAAGATGATTAATCAATAGTGAATAAAAAAGGAGCAATCATTGCTCCTTTTTTAATGCAATCAAGATTTATTTTTTACGGTATGCTTCTTGGCATTCAGGCGCATCGCAATAACCATATAAATTCAAAGAGTGACCTGTTAAAACAAAACCAAGTTGTTCAGCAACATTATGTTGTTCTTGTTCAATCAAATCATTGTGGAATTCAACAACTTTGTTGCAGTTCTGGCAGACCATATGATCGTGGTGATCATCTTGCATGATTTCGAATACAGAGTGATTATTCTCGAAATGATGACGTTGGATAATACCAGCAGCTTCAAACTGAGTTAACACACGATATACAGTTGCTAGACCGACATCTTCGCCCTGCTCAAGTAAGGTCTTATAGATATCTTCCGCGCTCAAATGATGCTGTCTTGAATTTTCTAATAATTCCAAAATCTTGATTCGTGGAAGGGTAACTTTAAGTCCAGCTTTGCGTAAATCTTGATTTGAAATAGGCATATAAAAAGGTCTCTCAACAAATTTTAAGTTGGAATATGCAACAGAGTTGAGATGCAGTATGATCTATCCTTGGATCAATTGCATCATAATTAATTTGGGATAGTGTAGCAAAATGCAAAAAATCATGCTGACGTTATTCGTCGCTTCTTTACTGGGTGGTTGTTCTGTCTTTGGTGTATACAAAGTTGATATTCCTCAAGGAACACCATTAACCCAAGCGCAAGCTTCAAAAATTCAAGTCGGGATGACTTACCAACAAGTTCGTTTTTTACTTGGTAGCCCAACCATTTCAGATCCTTTGAATCCTTTACGTTGGGATTACATCTACAATTATACCCCAGGTACATATGCTAAAAAAGCAAATATTCCTGCAACTCAAGGTCAGCATCTAAAAGTATATTTCGATGGTTCTGGCGTCGTGAATAAAATCGAAGGTTTAGAAACTATCCCAGAAACTCAACCTGGTTTACCAGGTTCGAAAGATGCGATTTTGAACGCGCCACCACTATAAAGAATTAGACATAAAAGAAAACCCCTCAAAGAGGGGTTTTTCATATCATTTCAATTGTTTAAAGCGATTGCCACGACAATAGCGCCCAACTGGATTCGCTGCCGCTCGCTTACGGCGAATATCTTTTGGATTAATCGTTAATGCCCGATAGATTTCCACCCGATCACCTGCTTGCAGAACATGCGATTGATCTTGTACTTTCGTCCCAAAAATTCCAACAGCATACTCGTCTGGCAACTGCGTACACGACGCGATACCACTTTGTGTAATAGCATCCGCAACAGACATGCCTTCCACAAATTCAAGTTCAATGTGAAACTGCTGGTCTACAGCAGCATAAGCAACCCAAACTTTTGCATTTTGGATCATGGTAACAATTGACCTAAGTAAGAAATCATTGCAGCCACAATTGCTAAAGGTGTCACAATACGTACAGCCACACGCCAGATATTATAAAAAGCTTCATTACTAAAATTCAGCGCTTTACGTAAATGACTAATTTTCATGATCCAACCCACGAAAATTGCATAGATTAAACAAATGCTTAATCCCCAAAGCATTAAAATCGGAGTTAAAAATAGATCGGCTGCAGGGAATACCCAAATTAAAAGTGGTGCAAGCAATAAAAAATATTGCACCGCTTGTGCTAATCCACGATGTGCGAGTTGTTCCTTCCCAAGTTGCAGGAGTAAAGCTACTGCAAATATTGTCGCGATTAAAACGATATATGCTGGAATTGCAGCACTAATTGCAAAATATCCAAATCCAGCCACAGCCACCAGTTGCGCTAGCCAAATCGGTAAAGTTTTTGGCGTTGCAGCATCTTGTTTCTCTTGATTGAGATTTGTCTGCCAATATAATCCAAGCCCGAGACCTGAAGCTACTAAAGCGAGAATAGTTGCATTACCCCACTCTTTAAACTCAACAGGAGTCAGCTGCCAATCATTGACTTGGACACCAAAAACCTGAGCCGCGATTAAACTTGCAATCGTTGCAATCGCAGTAAGTACAACCAATACAGAACGTTGAAGAAATGATAAACCAAATGCAATGAATGCTGCGATACCCATCAAAATATTTGAACCAATACCAAAATCATTTTGTTGTGCTACAGCATTAGAAGTATTAAGTAATATACCGCCTGCTAAGAATGGAATAAAAATAACAGCAAGCCAGCCCACTACTCTCCAACGTTGGTTTGCATCGGCTTCACGGGTCAATTTTGATAATGCGTTCAGCGCTGAAGTTTGAGCTCGTTTCGCCAATCCAATTTCTAAATAAATAATTGGCAACGCTAAAAACAACATCGTTGCAAACCAAAGTAACCAAAAATCGAGTTGTCGATCAATTTGCAAGCCTAAGCTTGGTGCCAGACCCACAATAATGATAAATGATAAACAAAATGCCATCAGCGGCGATAACCATCGTGACATAGCGGTGTCCTGCATGAGGTATTCCATTAAAAAGTTTTACGCTATTTTGCCTAGCTCAATCATTAAAATCAAAGTCTGGCGTTAAAAAAGTAAGTGTAGATCTTAGCCACTTCAAATTAAATTTTTAATATTGATCCGCGCGAGTAACACGCTTCAAGCTTGGGTCACGGGCTTCTCTGACCAATCGCTCAACGTGAGTTATGGTACGTAATGTTGGCTTACCATCCTGAAATAAAATCATTTCGCCGGGCGTATATGCAAACCAAGCTTCATTATCTGTTAATGGTTCTGTCGTAATTACAGCCACACGATCTTCAGGTGTCGTGACCTGACTAAAATCGACTTCAACATCAATATCAATTAATCGTGCAGGTTGAAATGGATATTCGCGAACAATCCAGTGTAATTTTGTGGTCGCATAACTATACAAAGCCTGCCCATTTGATAAACAAAAATTGAATGTCCCATGCTCTGCTATTGTTGGTGAAATTTCTTCTAATGCATGAAATACATCGTGGACACTTGGCTCTACATAACCAAACTTTTGTACGAGATGTTCTAATAAATAGCAAAATGCAAGCTCACTATCTGTATTACCTACTGGTGTGAACTGTCCCGACAACCTTGGATGAAAATTATGCAGATCGCCATTATGCGCGAAAATCCATTGTCTCCCCCACAATTCACGAATAAATGGATGAGAATTTTCTAAAGTAATTTTTCCCTGTGTTGCTTTACGAATATGTGCAATGACATTACGCGATTTAATCGGGTAATTACGAACGAATTCTGCAATTGGAGACTCGACTGCAGATTGGTTATCAACAAATAAGCGACATGCCTTATCCTCAAAGAAAGCGATGCCAAAACCATCTGAGTGATCTGACGTTATTCCAGCGCGCTGAGAAAAACCACGAAAAGAAAACGTAATATCCGTAGGGGTGGCACAATTCATTCCAAGTAGTTGGCACATAATCTTTCATTTTGCTTTAATTATCAGTTTTATTGTGCATCAGCCTTATAGATCTTGCAAATATGAATATAGCAATTGAATATGTTTTATGCTGGATATATGGGACATAAAACGATTATTCTTATCAAACAAAAAAAGCCACCGAAGTGACTTTTTATTATGTGATTATGAATTAGTGCGCCGACTTAGAACGATTGGTAATCAATGTTCCAACACCGTGATCCGTAAAAATTTCCAACAAAGTCGCATGTGGAACACGACCATCCACAATATGCGCGCTCACTACACCCCCTTTCACCGCATCAAGCGCACATCCCACTTTCGGAATCATACCGCCGTAGATCACACCTGTATCTATCAAGCGATCGACTTCTTGTGTTGTTAGTCCAGTGAGTAGGTTTTTATTCTCATCCAATACACCACTGATATTCGTAAGAAGAATTAACTTTTCTGCACCCAAAGCTTCAGCAACTTTACCAGCAACTAAATCTGCATTGATATTGTAAGTATTACCTTCCTCATCAACACCAAGTGGCGCAATCACTGGAATAAAATCACTTTGAGTGAACATTTCCAGAACGTCAGTTTTTACACCGACCACTTCACCCACTAACCCAAGATCAATTTGTTGAACAGATCCATCCTCTTGGGTTTTTTCCATCAACAACTTTTGAGCACGAATTAAGTTACCGTCTTTACCCGTTAATCCAATTGCACGACCACCATGTTGATTGATCAAATTCACAATAGACTTATTTACACTTCCGCCCAACACCATTTCTACAACTTCCATAGTTGCAGGATCAGTTACACGCATTCCATCAATACGGTCTGATTCACGCCCAAGTTGTTTCAAAAATGAATCGACTTGAGGACCACCACCATGAACCACAACCGGATTAAGACCAACTGTTTTCAGAAGCACGATATCACGGGCAAACGAACTTTCTAATGCAGGATCAGTCATTGCATTGCCGCCATATTTCACTACAAGTGTTTTACCTGTAAATCTTTGGATGTATGGCAAAGCTTCTGTCAAAATTTGAGCTTTGTCGATGCCAGTTTGTTGGTGTGGCATTCGCCTCTCCTTCATTCCTACATTAGTGTGCATTCAAAATACTTTGAGCAAGCACAGGATATTTTTCATTTAAAATTTTTACAAAATGCTGGCGAATTTCATAAAGTTTTGATGGACTATCTGCATCAAACCGTACCGTGAAGTATTCACCAGTATTTGATGCTCGCATAATGCCAAATCCGTAGTCAAAATCAAGGCGAATACCATCGATTTTACTCATTTTAGCCCCAGTACTTTTACAATTCTGCTCTATCAAGGCTAGGACGTCTTGCGGATTTGCATCTTGAGTTTCAATATAGGTATCTTCAGTACCAAAGCGATCTGGGAATTGAGCGAGATATTCAGATAGCGTGATATTAAGTTGACTCAATGCCTCCATGACCCGTAATGCTGCATAGATACCATCATCGTAACCAAAACCACGACCATCATTGAAGACATAATGACCCGCATATTCTCCCCCAAAAACAGCTCGACCTTTGGATTGGGAAATATAACGGCGCATGAAACTGCTGCCAGTACGAATCATTTTTGCGATGCCTTGTAATTGTTCAATGGTTTTTGACACCATCGTTGAACATTTTACGTCATAAACAATTTCATGATGTGGATGCTGAGTTAAACACAATGATGCGAATAATGCCAACAAGCGATCAGCAGACACAATGTGAGCATTCTCATCCAGAATGACGGCACGATCACCATCACCATCGAGAGCAATCCCTAAATCCGCCTGATGCAACAAAATTTTTTCTTTTAACTGCGTCAAATGCTTCGCTTGTGAAGGGTCTGGAGGATGATCTGGAAACTCTCCATTTTCACAACAACGTATTGAAATGACTTCGCATCCCATTTTTTGTAGTACTAAATCAGCACAACGCCCAGCGGCACCATGCATACCATCTAATACAACCTTGAGTGGACGCTTTAATTGAATATCCTTGAGCAAAGCATGCTGATAAGCCAAGCAATACTCTGATTTAATCTGATGTGTCAGTTGAGGTGGCGTTGGAAAGTGATCATGTTGAAAATAGAAACCTTCCGCATATTCCCCAACATTTTGAATCATGTCTGGACAAGGCGGTTCGTATTCAATAATCCATTTAATCCCATTATCATGTTTAGGATTATGACTCGCGGTCACCATGATGCCATTTCCATTTTTATGTCGAGCAGCAAAATACATTTGTGGGGTTGAACAACATCCAATGTTTTCGACATTCATCCCTTGGTTTTTGAAGACTGATTCAATAATCCAAGCAAAAGTAGGACCAGTCAATCGAGCATCGTAACCTAGCACAATACTTTTCTGGCCACGTGATTGATACTGAGCAGCGAGCCCATGCGCAATCGCATAAATTGTTCTTGTATCCAATTGACTGACTTTTCCGCGAATATCATAAGCGCGGAAAATTTGTCTTGGAAAAATAAGTGGTTGGGTATTCATTCTTAATTAACACCGTTGACTGCTGAGACAGAACAGCGTGATGAGAGTTGATCCAAATAAATTTTGAATATATTGAGTAATAGAAAATATCGTTATTCTTTATATAACGTGTACCAATTTCAATTTATATAATCTTTGTTAATATTTTGCAACATATAAATAAAAGCCTGATTTTACAGGCTTTTATCCAAAATACTATTGTTTTCCAGTGTGTCCGAATCCACCAGCTCCTCGCTCACTTGCCTTGAATTCGTCAACTAAATCAAATTCAGCTTGTAAAACAGGAACCAATACGTATTGAGCCAATCGCTCACCCGGCTCTAATGTAAATGCATTTTGACTGCGGTTCCAAACTGAAACCATTAATTCACCTTGATAATCTGAATCAATTAGACCGACGAGATTTCCTAATACAATCCCGTGTTTATGACCTAAGCCAGAACGAGGCAAAATCAAACCCGCATAACTTGGGTCTTCGATATAAATTGCCATACCTGTTTTAACTAAAACAGTCTGACCAGGCTCAATAGTGATCGCTCCATCTACACATGCACGTAAATCTAAACCTGCCGATCCTGTTGTTGCATAAGTAGGTAATGGCCATTCTTGACCAAGTCGTTGGTCGAGTACTTTCACTTGAACTTTCATATTCAATCCTGTTTTAAAATGTAATTAACGTTTGAGTAAAGCTTTCAGATTTTGCAGATAATGCTGTGCCTGTAATTTTGGATCGATATTTTCAGCCAATTTCTTTTTTCGACCTAGCCAATCGACTTCATCTTGTGGCAATTCATCCAAGAAGCGACTTGGTGTCATTTGTTTCATCTGACCGCCATTTTTACGCTGTTCTGCAAGCGTCAAAGTCAGACCTTGTTT
Source organism: Acinetobacter sp. ANC_7512 (assembly GCF_056779935.1). Lineage (NCBI taxonomy): Bacteria > Pseudomonadati > Pseudomonadota > Gammaproteobacteria > Moraxellales > Moraxellaceae > Acinetobacter > Acinetobacter sp. ANC_7512. Next base: position 52,641 of record NZ_JBWYIX010000014.1, read on the forward strand.
GGCACGGGTAATACCAACGTACATCAGTCGACGTTCTTCTTCGATGGTATCAGCAACAATTGAATTCTTGTGCGGAAGCAACTCTTCCTCAAGCCCCATAATATAAACGAATGGGAATTCCAGGCCTTTAGAAGCATGCAAAGTCAGTAAGTTTACTTTATCGATATCTTCATCTTCTTGCTGTTGCTCCAACATATCCAGCAACACCATCTTACGAATGACACTTTCGATATTTTTTTCATCGACATCTTCAGCACGATTGATCAAACTTTGAATACTGCTATAAAGCACTTCAATATTGTCAATTTTAGTTTTTTCTTGTGCTGGCGTCGCTGCCGTTTCTTTGATGTAGTCGATATATCCTGCCTCAACCATCATTTGGCGGACTTTAGGCACAGGTTCATCATCATCTAACAGTTCACGCGTAAAACCTTCGATAAAATCAGCAAACTCAGCCAATTGAGATGTCGCCTTCTTCGGTAATACCATACTTAGGCGCTGATCATTCGCGGCACCTAGTAGAGAAAGATTATTCTCTTGCGCAAATAAACCTAGTTTTTCTAAAGTCACAGGTCCTATGGCGCGTTTAGGTGTGTTGATAATCCGTAAGAAAGCACTGTCATCTTCAGGATTAATAATGAGACGTAGATAGCTCATAATATCCTTGATTTCAGCACGACCAAAGAACGACTGACCACCAGAAAGTTTGTAAGGAATCTGCATCTGACGAAGTTGTGTTTCTAAAACACGTGCTTGGAAGTTTCCACGGTATAACACGGCGTAATCTTTCCAATTTTTGCCATTCATCAATTTATGAGTCAGCAAATCTTTAACAACACGTTCCGCTTCATCATCATCATTACGACAAGTAATAATACGGATCACCTCACCATGTCCTTTATCACTCCACAATTTTTTATCAAAAATATGTGGGTTATTCTCAATCACATGGTTTGCAGCTTTTAAAATACGACTGGTTGAACGATAGTTTTGCTCAAGCTTAATGACTTTTAAATTGGGGAAATCTTCCTTCAATAAGGCCATATTTTCTGGCTTTGCCCCCCGCCAAGCATAAATTGATTGGTCATCATCCCCTACAGCCGTAAATTGTCCCATGACACCAACAAGCAGTTTGACCAAGATATATTGGGCGGTATTGGTATCTTGATATTCATCAACCAATAAATAACGTACACGGTTTTGCCATTTATCACGGACTTCAGCATTTTCTTGAAGAAGGCGTGTCGGCATTACGATTAAATCGTCAAAATCGACCGCATTATAGGCACGTAAATTACGCTCATAAAGTTGATAGAGATGCGCAAATTGAACATCTTCAGCCGTTTCACAAGTCGTATGTGCTTGCTCAGGCAAAATTAGATCGTTTTTCCAATCTGAGATCATCTTCATCGCTTTTGCGATCAGCTCTTTACTTTCTGCACCAGACAAATTATCTCGGTGCATTAAATCCATTAAAATACGCTTACAGTCATCAGCATCTAAAATGGAAAAGTTTGCTTTAAGTAGCGTATGTTTTAATTCTAGTCTTAATAAATTCAAACCAAAGGTGTGAAAGGTAGAAACAGATAAACCCTTTCCATCCTCTTTACCAAGCAATTTACCGACACGCTCTTTCATCTCTCGTGCAGCTTTGTTGGTAAAAGTCATCGCAGTAATACGATGTGCTGGTATACCGCATTTTTTGACTAAATATGCAATTTTCTGTGTGATTACAGAGGTCTTACCTGAGCCTGCCCCAGCAAGTACTAACAAGGGTCCTTGAGTGTATTTCATGGCTTCAAGTTGCTTGTCGTTCAAATGACTGGCTGATGACATATTCTTTCCTCTTTTCCTTCAGCGCTCGATTATAGTCATCTGCTTCGAATATGACTAACGTTAAATTTAATGAAGGTATATTTGAATAAATTTCAGACATAAAAAAACCACCCGAAGGTGGCTTTTTTCAGATCATGTATTATTGAACTGCGTAAACAGCAATCTCTACACGACGGTTTTGTTCTTTACCTGCTGCAGTTGTGTTATCAGCAATTGGGTTTGAAGAACCTAAACCTTGAGCATTAATACGTGCTGTAGAAACACCCTTAGATGCTAAATAGCTAGCGACAGATTGAGCACGTGCTTGTGACAATGGGATGTTAATCGCATCATTACCTGAACTATCAGTATAACCAGTTACAAGGATACCGCTCTTGTTGTCTTCAGTTAAAACTTGTGCAACACGGTTTAAAGTGTCATAGAAGTTTGGCTTGATATTTGATTTATTTGTATCAAACGTGATAGCACCTGGCATTACTAAGTTAATAGAGCCATCTGGATTACGGTTTACATCAATACCTGTACCAGCAGTTGCTTGGCGTAATTTTTTCTCTTTATTGTCGAGATATACGCCTGCAGCACCACCTAATACAGCACCAATCGCTGCTGCACGGTTATTTTGACGGCTAGTGTTCGCATTACCTTTAGAAACACCGTAACCAGCTGCTGCACCAATTAAAGCACCCAATGCAGTTTTGTCATACTCGACGCCACCAATATTGTTACCAGTTGTTTGACAACCAGAAAGTACCATTGCCCCAACCACTGCAGCTGAAATAGCTAATGCACGCATGGGATGACTCCTTTTATATGTTTTTGTATGTGATGAATAATGATTTGTTAGAAACAATTTAACCATTACTATTTTGTTAATAATAAACAGTTTATTAACAATATGTAATCTTTTGTAGCATCTTTCGTTAATGCTTCATCATATTTTATACATAGTTAAGAAAACGGGCTTTGTGATTTGAGCGACTCGATTTATAGTGTTTTAAAAATTTCAATCACATGCAATCACTTTTTAGGACTGTGCAATGGCAGCAGAGAAGCAGAAACAACCTATTTTAAAAAAAATTTCTAAGGGTTTAACCGTAGGTTCTGTGATCACAGGAAGTACATTTTTTCGTGGCCCACCTATTCTTGCATTAGGTTTGACTAAACTCGTAAAAAAATCATCAAAAATCGATGAAACCAATATCAATATCGCCAATGGTTGGATTGGTACGAATAACTGGCTCATTGAAAAAGTTCTCCCTGAGCTTAAATGGCACATCACGATTGATGAAGATCTAGATCTCAATCTACAAGGTCGTTACATCATGACCTGTAATCACCAAAGCTGGGTAGATACAACTGTTACTCAATATTTTGGTCTTAAACGTATGCCGCTCACACGTTTTTTTACGAAATGGGAACTCATTTTTATTCCTTTTGTTGGGCAAGCATTCAAGATCCTTGGTTTTCCTATGATGAAGCGTCATACCAAAGCGCAAATCGAAAAAAATCCTGCGCTGAAATATCGTGATATGGAAGAAGCGCGTAAATCGTGTGAACAACTGCTCAGCCAACCTTTTACCTTATTAAATTATTTAGAAGGTACGCGCTATACGCCCGAAAAACATGCTCAACAAAAATCTCCGTATAAAAATTTACTCAAGCCTAAAGCGGGTGGTCTAGCACTTGCCCTAAATATTCTAGGAAGTGAAATTGATGCACTAGTCGATATGACCATTGTCTATCCAGATGGTGTGCCAGGTTATGGAGATTTTTGGTTAGGAGAAGTTTCTCAAATTGCCGTCAATTTAAGAAAAATTGAAATTCCTGCTTGGGTTCATGGCGGCAATTATGAGGATGATGCCGACTATCGCGCTCGTTTCCAAAAATGGGTTGATGAGCTTTGGACAGAAAAAGATCAGTTAATTACACAGTTAAAACAACAGCTTCAAGCTGAATCTGTAAATTAAGCTGTCCTCAGAATGTATTGCATATGACAGATCGCATGACTAATTCTCGAAAAACTTTCCGTCCACAGCGTCATGACACGTTATTTTGGAAGATGTTCCTGATTTATGACATCTTTATGATGCTCATTATTTTAGTCAATTTGTTTTGTCTATGTGCCAATGCATTTTTAATGAGTAATTTTGGCTCATGGGTATTTGACACGGTTCAATTACCTCAAATTCTGGAGTTTTATAAATCCGAGCTTCACCCATGGGTCATCATTACTGAAAGTTGGTTTATCACATTTTTAATTGTTGAACTCGCTGTAAGATGGCTGATTGCAATCGTCAATAAACATCATCAGCGTTGGTTTTTCTTTCCCTTCATTCATTGGTATGAAATATTAGCTATTATCCCTTACCTTCGCTTTTTACGTTTAATTCGCGTCGGAGTGATTGCCTATAGACTGCATGAGCTAGGCTATAAAGTCATACCTAATAAATGGTTCAGACGTCTTAATTTTTACTATAACGTGATCATGGAAGAGCTCTCTGATCGTGTGGTGATTACTGTCATTGATAGTGTAAAAAAAGAGTTAGACACTAGCTCAACCCATAAAAAAATCATTCATGATCTGGTGAATCACCATCGAGACATGTTTGCCACGACATTAGCGCAAGTCTTACAAGAATCTTTAGCAACCGAATTAAAACTTCAAAAAGATAATATCTCGCAAGGCGTTGGTCACATTGTCATTAAAGCAATTGAAGACACACCAGAGCTAACACAGCTCTTAAAGCTGATTCCATTGGTGGGTGGTCGTATAGAACAGCAAATCCACAACATTGGTCAACGATTAGGTGAAAATATTACCGACGGTTTAGTTGAACCTTTTATTTCTGGAACCATTGATAAACCGAATGCGCATTATCAACTCATTGCTGAAAAAATTAGCCAGCTCAATATTGATAATCATGCATTAGAACAACTCGTTGAATCTGTCGTTTATGAAAGTCTTGAGTCTTTAAGAAAACAGGTGGCAGTAAAACAATGGCAAATAGAGTTATCAAAAAACAATCAAGTCAAGGAATGATCATTTCTCTATTAATTTAATATATCCGCTAGAGAATTCTTGAGAATTGAACTAGCATTTGCACAATTAACAATTTTTACTTCGATTATAAAGCGCGAAGCAAGCAAGGAATGAATATGGCAGATATTCGGATTACCGGTAGAATGGTGAATTTTACCCGAATTACCTTTGACACCAATGATCATAATGTTATCCGCCAACAATTAAGTGCCATGATGAGTGAAACCTCTTATGAAGGTGCGCTTGTCATTCTAGACACAACCGTTGAACAAGAACTCATTGGACTCATTCAATTGGTCATCAGTTTAGGGTTACAGCCCATGGCTGTCGTTGATGGTTTAATGGGTGATGAAGCACGTGCGATCCAATTCCCAGTTCTTGCGGCTGATCGTCCTTTGCAGCGCATCAAAGCAACAAAAGAACAAGTGGTAGAAGCCCCAGCAAATACCCCTGAAGCTGAGAAGGCTCCAACACACATAGCTCCTGCAACCACACATAAAACTTCGTATCACGATGAAGTGCTTAGAACAGGACAATGTCTGGTACAAGATCACGGCGATATTATTTTAACTGCTGGAATTAATAGTGGCTCTGAAATCATCGCTTCAGGAAATATACATATTTATGGCTCTGCTCGTGGTAGAGTCATCGCCGGCGCCGGTGGCAATACAGCAGCACGAATTTTCTGTCATGTTTTAGAAGCTGAATTAGTATCTATCGCAGGAACATATTGTGTTGCAGATGATATTCCACCACATATGCTAAAAAAGTCAGTACATATCTATTTAAATGATGCTCAAGAGCTTGTCTTTGAAGCACTCGAATTTTAATGTATAACTAAACATGAGAACCCCTATAGTATTGGGGATAAACATAACAGGAGTGGATTCGGTGGCGAAAATTGTTGTCGTAACATCAGGTAAAGGTGGCGTAGGTAAAACAACTACCAGTGCATCTTTTGCAACAGGTTTAGCCCTTCGTGGCCACAAAACTGTTGTAATCGATTTTGACGTAGGTTTACGTAACCTCGACCTTATCATGGGTTGTGAGCGTCGTGTTGTTTATGATTTTGTGAATGTATTAAATAACGAAGCGAGATTACAACAAGCACTTATTCGCGATAAAGAAATCGAAAATCTATATATTTTACCTGCATCACAAACCCGTGATAAAGATGCGTTGACCGATGAAGGTGTTGCACGTGTTATGGACGAACTTTCTCAAGAGTTCGACTACATCATTTGTGACTCTCCTGCAGGTATTGAACGTGGTGCGATTTTAGCAATGTACCATGCTGATGAAGCAATCATTGTAACGAACCCTGAAATTTCATCTGTCCGAGATTCTGATCGCATTATTGGTATGTTGGACAGTAAAACGAAGAAAGTAGAAAATAACGAAGGTCGTATTCGTAAGCATCTTTGTATTACACGCTTCAACCCTGAACGTGCTGACAAACAAGAGATGTTAACAGTCGATGATATTTCTAAAGATATCCTTCGCGTGCCGACGCTCGGTGTAATTCCTGAATGTAAAAGCGTGTTACAAGCTTCGAATGAAGGTAAGCCTGTTATTCTTTATACTGAAGAAGCAGCTGGACAAGCTTATGACGATCTTGTTGCACGCTTCCTTGGTGAAGAACGTCCATATCGTCACATCTCTGTGAAGCCGAAAGGCTGGTTAGCACGTTTATTTGGAGCATAAAGATGGCAGGATTCTGGAGTAAACTTTTTAGTAGTGATGACAAACCATCAAGTGCACAAACAGCTAAAGATCGCTTAAAAGTTATCGTGGCATCTGAAAATGGTCTAGGTAAGCGTTTAAGCCAAGATAAAATTGATTTAATGAAAAAAGAAATCATGCAAGTTGTGAATCGTTATGTGCGTGGTGTAGATGAACAGCATATACAAATGTCGGTTCGCTCAGAAGCAAATATCGAAATGCTAGAAATGAATATCAATTTGCCTGAAGAACGTTAATCTGATTTTTGATTAGTCAAGCAAATTGAATCAGGGCAAAATATGAGAGTGGCAGAAATAGGCTATTAGCTATATTCCGCCCACTTGAAGCAGAGCTTCAAGTCTTGCGACTAGACAAAGCAGTGCTTTGCTCATCTAGTCTCATATTTTGCCCTTTTTTATTGATTAAAAATACCAAGGAGATTGTGATGGCATTATCACAGCCAGCCACGTTCAATGAAGAATGGTCAGACGAGCGTGTTTTTGCCTATTTAAATCAGTTACCTCCTGAAGGTGTAAACGCTGATTTTCATGTTCTCTATCATGCTTTTAAACATATGCGTGCTAATGACTATGAGCGTTTACTCACTAAATTTATAGCAGATGGTCGTGATCTTAACGCTCAAAATCCTGAAGGCAAACGTATTCATGATGTGATCGCAGAATTCCCACGCCAAAGTGCAGAATTCCTTGCTGTTTTAGCAAAATTTGCCTAAAAAACAGATAAAAAAGCCTGCTTGAGCAGGCTTTTTTGATTTAAATCTATCTTATACCTGTTAAAAAATAGTTTCGTATTAAGGTTACTTTTACGTTTGGGTGAAACTTAGATTATTTCCATTGCCAACCCAATGCAATAGCACCACCAACATCACCTTGTGAACTTGCGGTTCCAGATGCTTTATAGACAAAGCGATTCGTTTCAGAAACCCCACTAAATCCAATGGCAATACCTTGCTCACCATCCCATGTACCAGCAGCTGCACTGAACATACTTGCACCAGCATAAGTTGGCTGGGGTAATGAAGCGACAGCCAAAGATGCTGCAATAGCTGCTCGAGTGTCACGTCGTTCATCGGCAAAACTCTGTTCTAAAGCATTTACACGTCGACTAGTATACTCATTGGCCTGATTCAATATTTCATTGGTTCGTATATTCGTATATTCCTGTGCATCGCTCAAAACTTGCTGATCTGCTTGACGCATTTGTTTTACATTGACTGCGTCGGTATCCGCTGTACCTGCTGCCACATTAACAATTTGGCGCTGTTGCGTAGAGGAACCCACTGAAACCGTATTGTCCCGATCGGTAGACGAAGCATTTCCTAAAAGAACAGCATTATTTGCGTCAGACGTTATATTATTCCCAAGAGCTACAGTACTATTTCCTGAAATATTGTTGAAATTACCAACTGAATGCGTATTTTCACCCGTAACCGTATTGTGATTTCCTAAAGCTGTTGCATGTTCACCAGCGACTTGTGATTCAGCCCCAATAACAATACTCTCACGACCCGATGCTACTGATGAACTTCCGATTGCAAGAGCATCTTCACCTGTTGCATTTGGTAATATTGCATTTTCACTAGGATTTGTTCCAACAGATATTGCGACAGTTCCACCACTAGCCAAAGACGTTAGCCACTGTTGTTCGGTGCCATTAAAGCCATTTTGTACAGCAATCTCAAAAGCACTAAATCCTTTGTCACCTTTTAAGCCTTGAAGTCCTTGATCACCTTTATCGCCCTTATCACCTTTCAATCCTTGAGGACCTTGGTCACCTTTATCTCCTTTGAGTGACGTCAGCCAATCTTGCTCTGTTCCTACAAATCCATTATTCACCGCCACTTGGTAAGAACTATCACCTTGTGGTCCTACACCGCCACCAGGTCCACCGCTTGTACCTGGTATACCTTGATCCCCTTTGTCACCTTTCAATCCTTGTGGACCTTGATCACCTTTATCTCCCTTATCGCCTTTTTCACCTTTTAATGATGTAAGCCAATCTGTTTCAGAGCCCTCAAATCCATTACTCACAGCAACCTCGTACGCACTTGGTCCAGCTGGTCCAGTGGTACCTGTACCTGTTTCACCACCAACACCATTATTTTCGAGTGCAGACACTCGGTCTTTTAACGCTGTAAATTCAATATCAATCCCTCTAATTGTTTGATTTACGTTTTGGTATGTAGAGCCTTGCATTTCAAATGAAAGGGGCATCACACTCCCCTGAAACATAGTCACCCCAGTACCCAGAATTCTTTGTAAACTGGCTGTCAATTGATCAACATTAATAGCATCATGAGTATCTAATCCCCATGCTAAGTTCATGATTCGGCGTTTTAATTGATCACTACCGACTGAAATAACATTCTCTCGATCTGCAACCGATGCACTACCTAAAGCAACAGAGTTGCTCGCATAAACCTGACTCAGCTCACCAATCGCGACTGACTCTCTTACGGATGTATAATTTGGTCCTGGTCGAATAATAATAGAACCACCGACAGCCACATTAGTGTGACCTTGCACATTACTGTTGGAGGCAAATATATGAGAACTCGTCGCACCAACCTCATTAAATCCACCAAAAATCATCGAGCCATTAGTGTTGACGTCGTGAATATTATTCATACCAACAACAACAGATTTTACAGACGAGTTTAAATTTGAAATACCTATAGAGATACCCCCTTCAGCAGTATTTGAACTACCGATCGCAATACTCCCTTCCCCCTTAACCACTTGATTATTACCAATGGCAATATTACTTGTATGATGCGTTGTGTTTTGATTTCCAATGACCACATTATTTTGCGTTGTCGTTACAGCGTTTGGTGTCACCGTATTATTCAAACCAAAAACAGTATGATTCATCCCAATATTGACGTTATTGCTTTGTCCCATAACCACACTGTTCGGTGCAACCACTGAGTTATTTTCACCACAGATGAAAGATGTAGTGTCTGAATTCGTCGCTGTGCCTGTTGAACCCTCACATTCATCAGCTTGCACCTGACTCGTCATTGCGGTTAATGCCCCAATTAAAATCAGATAACCTGTTGTCATTCCAATATTTTTTAAAGATTGTGTAAAACGTGTACGTCCAAGTTCCCCTATTACGACTAATTTTCCAATACGATTACGGATAACTCGGTATATATGGTTCATGTAATTCCCCTTAGTTTTTGACATGGTCATGTCACTTGCAGGTTTTCCATAGTTTGCAAGAAAGACCTTTTATAATGAGGAAAATCAAACCATAAAGCTGATAATCTAGAAGCCCCCCTTTAAGGGGGGATGAAAAAAATATTTTTGTGAAAAAATGATTAATATTTACTTTTTTATCTCAATTTTTTTAAAAAAATCTATAATTTGAATTTGTTATAATCAAAACAGTTCAATCGAAGATGAATTCAATAAGTTTTCGTAAAAGTGATCGAACAAGGCTCGGCACCCTCCATCGCCTGAGAAATCTTTGCTGTACTCAACTTCCGCTCCTTACCATTGCGCCCAGTATTTTTGACTATTTGAATTTTTTGATTCCACATGATGCCTACGGTATGGCACTGACCTATCCAAATGGTGAACCTTATATACTGTATTACAAAAATCTTAACCCTCAGTCGATGAGGTATGTCCAAGAAAATACTGAATTATTCTTAAACTTAAAAACCGAAAGCCATATCCGCTGGCTCAACTGCCCTATGTTACCCAAAGTCGGAAATCTTTTACGCCCAGATGATCCGTATTTTCATAGCTTAACCTACCAGATGATTGTGCGCCAAAGCGGTCTTCACCATACACTAGATCTAAGATTAGAACGCAATCATATTCCTGCAGGAGGTATTACCCTCTATAGGCGTATGTCACACCCCTTCCAATTACAAGATCATCATTTATTAGAACAAGCTGGTGTCTATATCGAATATGCGCTTAACAATCAAATGGAGGATGGCGACGATGTAATTGAATCAGATCAAGCGTTGTTAATCGTGAATTCTCAAAATGATTTAGTCATGATGACTGATGCTGCAAAGGATTTACTGAATCTCTTCCCGATACATTATGAATTTTGGGAACCATATAAAGCGTTGCCAAAATCATGCTATCAAGTCATCAATGAGCTTAAATATGGGCAACAAATCCCCAAGCTTAGTTTGACCATTCCTAATGGAATATTAACCCTTCGTGCTGAATGGTTAAGTAGTCAAAATACAACCGATACAAATATCGCCTTATACTTAAAGCGCTCATTACCACGCTCCCTCATTATTTTAAAAAAACTAGAAGCACTTGATTTATCCCCCCGAGAATGCCAAGTGGCTTTTTCGTTAATTACAGGCATGAATAAAAGTGAAATTTTACAAAAATTATCCATTAGCCCTGCGGTATTTAAAGATTGTGTCAAGTCAGTTTATCAAAGCTTGAATGTTCACTCTGTGAGTGAACTGATCACATTTGCCAGCCAATGGACTACCCCCAAAAACAACACTTTTTTGAGTTAAATAAAAAAAGCAACCTATGGTTGCTTTTTCTGAGTCAGTCTTCGTTAAACTAAAATTTCACGTTTACCATTTGCGCCCATTGCACTCACGATACCGTTTTCTTCCATTTGGTCAATAATACGTGCGGCACGATTATAACCCAGACTAAACTTACGCTGTAAAGATGATGTGGATGCTTTACGGGTTTCCAAAACAAAAGCAACACATTGATCATAAAGTGCGTCACGGTCTGAAGCACCATCCCCATCTTCAAAGCCACGTGATGCTGGTTCTTCATCAAATGGGGTGAGAATTTCATCCACGTAGTTTGGTGCACCACGCTCACGCCATGCATCACAAATACGGTTCACCTCGTCATCGGCAATAAATGCACCATGCACACGCTCAGGCTCAATTTTACCTGGTCCTAAGAACAGCATATCACCATGTCCAAGCAAATCTTCTGCACCACCCGCATCCAAAATCGTACGCGAGTCAATTTTAGAGTTTACACGAAGTGCAACACGCGTCGGTATATTCGCCTTAATTAAGCCAGTAATTACATCGACGGATGGACGCTGTGTCGCAAGTAATAAATGAATGCCTGCAGCACGTGATTTTTGAGCTAGACGAGTGATCATCTCTTCCGCTTTCTTACCCACCTGCATGATCATATCTGCGAATTCATCTGCAACAATCACAATCGAAGGCAATGGTGTAAGTCTAGGTGCACGTTCTCCAGCAACTGACTCACTGGCTTTCCAAGTTGGATCAAATAGATCTTCACCATTGGCAATTGCTTCTTCAACTTTACGGTTATAGTCACTCAATTTACGTATTTTTAAGAACGACATCAGCTTATAACGACGTTCCATCTCATTCACACACCAGTTTAAAGCGCTGACCGCATCTTTCATGTCAGTCACAACTGGTGTAAGTAGATGTGGAATATCATTATAGTTCGCCAATTCAAGTTGTTTAGGATCAATCAAAATAAGACGCAATTGATCTGGCGTATATTTTAAAAGCATCGATAGAATCATCGAGTTTACAGCAACAGATTTACCTGAACCTGTGGTACCGGCAACCAACATATGTGGTGCCTTGCCCAACTCAGTAATGACTGGGTTGCCAGAAATATCTTTACCCATGGCCATGGATAAGATTCCATCTGGATCCTTAAATTTTGGAATTTGTACCAATTCAATCAGGCGCACCATCTCACGTGTACTATTCGGAACTTCAATGCCAATGTAAGGTTTTCCAGGGATCACCTCAACAACACGTACTGATGCCATCGACATTGATCGTGCTAAGTCACGAGAAATATTAGTTACTTTCGAGGCTTTCACACCAGGCGCAAGATCCAGTTCAAATCTGGTCACGACTGGACCCGGTTGAGCTTCAATCACTTTCGCTTTGACATTAAATTCTTGTAATTTAATTTCTAACAGTTCTGATAATCTTGATAATTGTTCTGCAGTGAAGTTTACTTTTTTGTTTGGGTCTACTTCATCAAGTAAATCCAAACCAGGAAGTGGTGATAAATCTTTACGGCGCTCCGCAACTTGCATTGCACGAGACATTGGACGACCAGCAGCATCTGTTAATGGCGCATCGAAATCAAACTCATCCTCTTCAACTTCAGGCTTACCTACCGTTTCTTGCCAAGCTTCTCTAAAAGCATCTTTATCTGAAGATATACGTTGTTTTTCCTCATCACTCACTTTAGTAACAGGAATTGATGATCCCTCTTGCTCAACAATGTTTTGTGGTGATGGGGCAATAGTGTCTTGCTCTGATTCATATTCTGCGACTGTATCTGACTTAGGTGAAGTCATAAATTTAATATTTGGCGTCACCAAATTTGGACGCTTGACCTCTGGATTAGACAAAGCTTCTGCTTCATCCGCAAGTGATGCAAGACCATCAAGCTCAGAAGCTAACAGATCTGCTTTAGTGATCGCTTCCGCCGCTGCGCTCGATTGACTTGCGTATACAGCACTTGCACCAATAGCTGAGGTATTTTGGATTAGGGATGCTGTATTTTGATCATCAGCAGATTGACCTGAAGGATTTGTTTGATGATGAAAAGGAGTATGAATATCTTTGGCGTGCTGTCCTTGTGGAACAACTTCAAGCAATTCATCAAAGATTTGATCATCATTCCAGTCCAAAGCAGTATCTTGAACAGTTGAGCGCTGCTCTACTCGAACGTTTTTACTTAAATCATTAATTTCTGAAGTACGTTGATCAAGCTGATCCTCCTCTGCTGCGCGCAAAAGCTCATCAATTTCTCTTTTATGATCTTCATCGCTATGCAAGGCTTTCCAAACTTCACCCGTTGGAACAATACGTTGACTCTCACGCTCTAACTCATGCGCTTTCGCGATGGTACGCTCGAGCTCTGCCTCATCATCTTCATCAAAACGATGATTTTGTTGAGACTCTTGGAAACGCATATCTTCAAATAGTTTTTCAGCAGTACGTTCATGACGCGTTTGTAATTGATCTATTTCTTCTAAATGACTGACATCATTGAGCTCAGCTTGATGAGGGACTGGAGCTGAATCTTTTACAGGAGGTTCAATTTCTTTTTTCGCTTTTGGCTGAGTCGTCAAATCATAAGCTGATTCAGTCTCAGGTACATTTTTATAGAATAAATCTTGCAAATAAGCGGGTGTCGCCTTCAAAGTAGACCATGTCTTGTTCCACTGAATACCAAAAGCCAGTGTGATTAGAACGATGCTAAGTACGATCAGAAAAAAAACAGCGCCATAAATCGTCAAAAGCTGTTTTAAACTCTCACCCAATTCGTAACCAATGATTCCACCTGAAGCGTTAGCAAGCGTATCTGCAGGCACTGACCAAAGTAAATAAAACAAACTCGCGACGGTAAGTAGAATGAAAAATTGAGCAGCAAAACGAAATGGACGACTCAAAAAACTTCTTGGCCACCACACTTGAATCGCTTCAATGAATAAATAAATTGGGATCAGTAAACTTGCCCAGCCCAGAAATCCAAATAAGAGATCTGCAATCCAAGCACCTGCGACACCACTTGCATTTGAAACTTGTTGAGTATCACTCGAAATATGCATCCAACCCGGATCAAATGGCGTATAAGTCACTGTTGCTAAAAACAGATAAATACCAAATGATATTAAGAAGAATGTTAAAACTAAGCGCTGTGCATATACACTCGACACCGCAGTCATATACTGTCCTGTAAACGATTATTCATTAATGTTCTAATGTTGAAATGGAACAATTTCTTCATTATAGAAAACTTACTATTATGCACCTGTTCATTAAAAAAAGGTGCAGCTTTCTAAGGTTTCCTTGTTAACACTTTTAACTATATAGCTCAATTCGATTTAGTTGATCAATATAATCCACATTCATTCCACACAACTGTGGTGAAGTTTCACGTATAATTTTCAGTAAATCGATATATCAAATTAAAAGGATGCTTATACATGAGCGCTCGTCACTCAAGATTGATTATTTTAGGTTCTGGTCCTGCAGGTTATAGCGCAGCTGTATATGCTGCACGAGCAAATTTAAAACCAACTTTGATCGCTGGTATGCAATTGGGTGGTCAGCTCACCACAACTACAGAAGTTGATAACTGGCCAGGTGATCCTGAAGGCTTAACAGGTCCTGCTTTAATGGAGCGTATGCAAGCTCACGCAGAACGTTTTGGTACTGAATTGGTTTACGATCACATTAACGAAGTTGACTTAAATGTACGTCCATTCGTTTTAAAAGGTGATATGGAAGAATACACGTGTGATGCTTTGATCATTGCAACAGGCGCTACGGCTCAATACTTAGGATTAGAATCCGAAGCTGCTTATATGGGTCAAGGTGTGAGTGCGTGTGCAACTTGTGATGGTTTCTTCTATAAAAATCAAAAAGTCATGGTTGTCGGTGGTGGTAACACTGCGGTTGAAGAAGCGCTTTATTTATCAAACATTGCTTCACATGTAACACTTGTACATCGTCGCGATAAATTACGTTCTGAAAAAATCCTTCAAGATCATCTTTTTGCAAAAGAGAAAGAAGGCAAAATCAGCATCATCTGGAACCATGAAGTTGAAGAAGTACTTGGGAACCCTCAAGATGGCGTTACTAGTGTTCGTTTGAAATCTACAACTGATACTACAACTCAAAACGTTGAAGTGACTGGATTGTTCGTCGCTATAGGTCACAAACCTAATACTGCAATGTTTGAAGGTCAGCTTGAACTACGTGATGGTTATATCCAAGTTCAAAGTGGTACACGTGGTAATGCAACTGCGACTTCTGTTGAAGGCGTATTTGCTGCAGGTGATGTTGCAGACAATATCTACCGCCAAGCAATTACATCAGCAGGTTCAGGTTGTATGGCTGCATTGGATGCTGAGAAATATTTAGACAACTAATATTTATTTAAAAACCCAAAAAACCACCTTCGGGTGGTTTTTTTATTCTTTCAACTTGGCATAATCATTTTAAACATTTTTATCTGCGGTTTTTCATTATTATTTTTAGAACTTAATCCCTATGCTCCCTCCTTCTGAATTTATTTTCCCTAATCCAATTGAATCCGATCCCGAAGGGCAAGGACTAATCTGTATAGGTGCTGACCTCTCCCCTTCTACATTATATGAAGCTTATACATATGGTTTATTTCCTTGGTTTTCCGAAGGTGAGCCGATCTGCTGGTGGAGTCCAGAACCTCGCTGCATTATCTACCCTTCGTCATACCATCCAAGTAAATCACTCATTCGTAACATGAAAAAACATGATTATACGATTACCATTAACCGTGATTTTGAACATGTGATACGTTCTTGCTCATTACCACGAAGTTATGCCAATGAAACATGGATTAATGAAGATATCATTCAGGGTTACTGTTCATTATTTGAGTCAGGCTATGCATATAGTGTCGAAGTACGCAGAGAAAATTCGATTGTCGGCGGGCTGTATGGTGTCTCTATAGGTCAGGGTATTTTTGGTGAATCCATGTTTAGTCGAGAGACTGATGTTTCAAAAATGGCTTTTTATACCCTCATGTTGATCAGCCTTGAAAACCAGGCACCCTGGGTTGACTGTCAATTGGTGAATGATCATCTCATGAGCTTAGGTGCTTGCACAATTTCTCGCCAAGACTACCTTAATTCGTTACAAGATGTGATAAAACAGCCTCAGATTGATTGGCAAAAGTATAAAGACGGTGTATTTTCAAGTAAAACAATAGCATTTGATCAACGACTCATGGATTGAGAAATAGGAGGGACAATATGAATTCTTATCAACCCCAGTCCCTATTAAATGAATTGCAGTATTACATTACACCACCGCATGACTGCAGTTATCTTCCCGAGAAATCAGCACGGATGGTCTTTTTAGATCCTGCTCATAAAATCGACGTTGTAACTTTATCAGAATTGTCTCGTGTAGGATTTCGAAGAAGCGGAGATTTTGTCTATCGACCTGAATGTCATTTGTGTCGACAATGCCTTTCATGTCGTGTACCTGTTGATGCTTTTAAAATGAACAGTCAACAAAAGAAAGCTTGGAAACGTAATCAAGACTTAGAAGTTAGAATAACCCAAACTCAAGATGCTACTGATTTACACTATCAACTCTATGAACGTTACATCAATGAGCGTCATTCAGATGGAGATATGTTCCCCCCTAGCTATGATCAATTCGAGAAGTTTTTGATTCACAGTTGTAGCAATAGTTTCTTTATAGAACTTTGGAAAGATGATCGACTCATTTGTGTCTCAACCTGCGATGTATTAGATGATGGAATATCCGCCGTCTATACATTTTTTGATCCAGATGAATCCAAACGTTCTTTAGGTGTTTTTGCAGTCCTTAAGCAAATTGAATATGTAAAGCAGCACAATCAAGAGTTTGTATATTTAGGATATTGGGTACCCCATTCATTCAAAATGAACTATAAGTCCCAATATGCGCCTTTTGAATTATTACTGGATGGTCAATGGCGACGTGTTAATAAAATGCTCAGCAACGAAGAAATCGATCAATTAGGTCATATGCTGATGACGACACTTCCCTCTGAATGGAATAACTTTATTGTAAAGTAGGGTATTGAATTTTGTCACTTGAATAAATCTGCAAAATTATCACTGCATGCCTTTACCATAATGATGGCATGCTCTTTTCCACCATCTAATGTTGGATAATAGTTTTTACGCATATCAATTTGATGAAATCCGGATTTCTCATATAGTGCAATCGCAGCCTTATTACTTTCTCGGACCTCTAAAAAGATTTGTACGGGATCATTATTGAGTTGAGCCATTGAAGCTTCAAGCAATTGATATCCCAACCCTTTTCCACGCATTTTCGGATGAACTGCCATCAACAGCAAATTTGCTTCATCCAATACAGGCTGTAAAATACAGAAACCAACAACACGATTCTGGTATTCAATCACTGTGGATTGATATGAATCAACCGCTTCTGAAAATTGTTTTTTTGTCCAAGGATGCGTCTGCCCCAAACTTTCAATTTCATATACCACTTCAACATCTGATGTCAGCATCGGTCGAATCATAATCATTACATTACATTTTTTAAGTTAGTACATTATAGAAAGTTCGAAAATAAATGAAATAAAAAAAGGCAGCTTACGCTGCCCGAATGCACAAAAGTAAATACTTAAAAACCGAGTTTTGCTTTCCATGTTGCCAATAAACCCACGGTATCCAAATCATTCGGATGGAAGCCTGGTTTAAAATAAGCCAACATTTCCTTACCCATACCAGAAATAATGCCTTTAGATGGACTATATCCATAGGTATAAATATCTTTCAAAGATGCAATATTTAACTGTTTATCGTCTTTCAATAAACGCGCTACAAAATAAGTCTGCACCATGAATAGCACAACCATTGCTGCCACTAAAGAAGATGTTCGAGCAAGATAAGATTTGATTCCTTTACCGAACACACCTTCAAATACATCATATGCGACAGCCTTATGCTCATTTTCTTCAATGGCATGCCAAGCCCACATCGTCGCCATTGTTTCATCAGTCATTAATGCTTGAATATGTTCGTTACGCAATAATTCTGAGGCAATGGTTGCTGTAAAATGTTCTAGCGCAGTCGTTCCCATCAGATCGATCATTTCTTGTGAAATACCAAATGGTTTCATAACGGTGCTAGCTGACTTACGAAAAGTTTGAATGACCGTATCTGTGGCTTTTTCAAGTGCAGCAACATCATGACCAAATTTTTGTGCTGATGCATTAAAGCCAGCATGCTCATGTGTATGCATTGCTTCCTGACCAATAAATGCTGAAATCTCTTTTTGGAGATCTTCATTATCTTTAATGGCTGGATGTTGGCGAACTGCACGGACTGAATCGATAAAGAATTTTTCACCTGCAGGAAATAATGCAGATAACGCTGTCATGAAATGAGTTAATCCTGCTGAACCATTCATCCAATATTCTGGTACGTGATCAAAATCAAATTGCATACGACGTACTGGAAATGATGCACCGGCACGATTTGTAATATTTACTTTAGCATTCATTGCTGGACTCCTATTCGGGATCTATCCAAATCTAGTTTTATGATTCTTTTCATTACTTCATCTTAGTGATTTATTATTTTTATGATAAATGCCTTATAGGTCACATCATTATCAGTTAAGGACAGCTTACAACTCTTATTGTCTAACAATTTTATAGATTCCATAAAAAAAACGCCCCAAAGGGGCGTTTCTTTCACACAATCAATACTTATGCAGTTACTTTAGCAACAACACCAGCACCAACTGTACGACCACCTTCACGGATCGCAAAACGTAGACCTGGGTCCATTGCGATTGGG